>NZ_JBXUHX010000006.1:0-220208 GCF_058148845.1 Pantoea sp. RCC30.1
GAGCAGTGCGAACAGTGCGTTAGCGTCCTGTCGCGAGGTGGCGTATATTACGCTTTCCTCCTGCAGAGTCAACCTCTATTTCAGAAGTTTTTCTCCGGCGGCTCAGTCTCCTGTGCCTCTCAACCCGTTTTCCCGTTGCCGGTTTGCCGTGTCAGTGGAGGCGCATTATAGGGAACGGCTGAGATAGCGCAAGTGCAAATTGAGACTTTTTTGCTGTTCGCCTGAAATTTGCACAAAAGCGCCGTTTTAACCCTTTTTAATGCGTCCTGGCAGCTCTGCCAGGCTATTAATTACCCAGTCAGCGGCCGCTTCACCTTCAGCCGTAACCGGTTTGCCGCTGCGCACCAGCACTTTGGTGCCAACACCGGCAGCCTTCCCGGCCAGCATATCTTCCAGCTTGTCACCCACCATATAAGAAGCGGCCATATCGATATGTAATTCTTCCTGTGCCGTCAGCAGCATGCCCGGCTGCGGCTTACGGCAGTCACATTCCTGACGGAATGCTTCTACTGTTGCTTCGGGATGATGAGGACAGAAATAGATGCCATCAAGATCAACGTCGCGATCGGCCAACGACCAGTCCATCCATTCTGTCAGGCGCATAAAGGTATCTTCGGTAAACATACCACGCGCTATGCCAGACTGATTGGTCACAACCACCAGCGCATATCCCATTGCCTTTAGTTGTTGCAGCGCTTCAATCGTGCCGTCAATAAACTGGAAGTCATCGATCTCATGGACATAGCCATTGTCGACATTAAGGGTGCCATCACGATCAAGAAAAATAGCGGGGACTTTATTCGCCACGTAGAAACTCCTGCTGTAAAAATTGCCGATCAGTATCGCATGATTGCTATAAAAGGGAGAATGTCAGATTGAATCACTTCCATTGATTTAGACGTCTGGATGCCTTAACATCCATCCAGCTTTTATCATGGATAAAAGTGACGAGGCCTCCCACACCACGGACAACGCAACACGATAATAAATAACATAATGATTAAACTAGAAAATATTACCAAGGTGTTTCAGCAAGGCACGCGGTCCATTCCGGCGTTGACGAATGTGAGCCTGCATGTGCCTGCCGGACAGATTTATGGCGTTATCGGCGCTTCCGGTGCTGGTAAAAGTACGTTGATTCGTTGCGTTAACCTGCTGGAGCGCCCTACCTCGGGACGCGTAATGGTCGACGGAGCTGATTTAACCGCACTCAATGAACGTCAGTTAACTCAGGCACGACGCCAGATCGGAATGATCTTCCAGCACTTTAACCTGATGAACTCCCGTAACGTCGCGGGCAACGTCTCTCTTCCACTGGAACTCGGTAATCTGTCCCGCGCTCAGATCAATGCTCGCGTCACTGAACTGCTGGAACTGGTGGGATTATCAGACAAGCATGATGCGTGGCCTGCAAATCTGTCGGGCGGACAGAAACAGCGCGTCGCCATTGCTCGTGCTCTGGCCAGTAATCCCAAGGTCCTGCTGTGTGATGAAGCTACCAGCGCACTGGATCCTGCGACGACGCGCTCAATTCTGGAATTGCTTAAAGACATTAATCGCCGACTTGGACTGACGATTCTGCTGATCACCCATGAGATGGATGTGGTGAAACGCATCTGCGATCAGGTTGCAGTCATCAGTCACGGTGAGCTGATTGAGAAAGATAGCGTCAGTGAAGTTTTCTCTCATCCCAAAACGCCTCTGGCACAGCAGTTTATTCAGTCGACGCTGCATCTGGATATCCCGGATGACTACCAGCAGCGTCTTTCTGCCACCGCGGCTGAAAACACTGTGCCGCTGCTGCGACTGGAATTCACCGGCAAATCAGTTGATGCGCCGCTGCTTTCCGAAGCAGCCCGCCGTTACAACGTGAATAACAACATTATCAGTGCCCAGATGGATTACGCCGGTGGCGTGAAGTTCGGCATTATGCTGGCAGAAATGCATGGCACAGAAAGCGATACCCGCGAGGCGATAGCCTGGCTGAAGGAGAATCATGTGAAAGTAGAGGTGTTAGGTTATGTCTGAAGCGATGATGTGGTTGCTGGGACGGGGCGTGTGGGAAACGCTGATGATGACCTTCGTCTCGGGCTTTTTCGGTTTTGTGCTGGGCCTGCCGGTCGGGGTTTTACTCTATGTGACCCGTCCAGGACAGATTCTGCAGAATCAGGGGCTTTATCGCGTGCTCTCCGCGCTGGTAAATATCTTCCGATCGATTCCTTTCATTATCCTACTGGTCTGGATGATTCCCTTTACCCGTGTCATCGTCGGCACCTCAATCGGACTGCAGGCAGCCATCGTGCCATTGACCGTCGGCGCTGCGCCGTTTATTGCGCGTATGGTTGAAAACGCCTTACTGGAACTGCCAACCGGCCTGATTGAAGCGTCACGAGCCATGGGCGCCACGCCAATGCAGATCATCCGTAAGGTTCTGCTGCCGGAAGCGATGCCGGGCCTGGTGAACGCCGCGACCATCACTCTGATTACTCTGGTCGGTTACTCCGCCATGGGTGGCGCGGTGGGTGCCGGTGGCCTGGGTCAGATCGGTTATCAGTACGGTTATATCGGATATAACGCCACTGTGATGAATACGGTATTGGTGTTGTTAGTGGTTTTGGTGTATCTCATTCAATTCTGTGGCGACCGCATCGTGCGTGCTGTGTCCCATAAATAAGCAAGCAATATCACATTATTAAGAAGGAAAGGATATGTCTTTCAGATTCAAGAAAATTGCCGCTGTGGGTGCACTGATTGGCGCGATTGCGCTGGCAGGATGCGATCAAAAAGAGAAAGACCCTAACCACATCAAAGTGGGCGTGATTGTCGGTGCTGAGCAGCAGGTTGCTGAAGCAGCGCAGAAAGTTGCCAAAGAGAAATATGGTCTGGACGTTGAGCTGGTCACTTTCAACGACTACGTTCTGCCGAATGAAGCGCTGAGCAAAGGCGATATCGACGTTAACGCCTTCCAGCACAAACCTTATCTTGATCAGCAGATCAAAGATCGTGGCTACAAGCTGGTTTCAGTGGGTAATTCTTTCGTCTACCCAATCGCGGGCTATTCGAAGAAGATCAAATCACTGGATGAGCTGCAGGATGGCGCGCAGGTTGCTATTCCAAACGATCCGACCAACCTGGGCCGTACACTGCTGCTGCTGCAGAAAGTAGGTCTGATCAAACTGAAAGATGGCGTGGGCTTGCTGCCAACCTCGCTGGATATCACTGAGAACCCTAAGCATCTGAAAATTGTTGAGCTGGAAGCGCCGCAGCTGCCACGCTCACTGGACGATCAGCAGATTGCGCTGGCGGTGATCAACACCACCTACGCCAGCCAGATTGGCCTGACGCCAGCGAAAGATGGCATTTTCGTCGAAGATAAAGATTCACCTTATGTGAACCTGATTGTCGCGCGTGAAGATAATAAAGATGCAGAAAACGTGAAGAAATTCGTCAAGGCTTACCAGTCTGATGAAGTTTACGCAGAAGCTAACAAAGTCTTTAACGGCGGCGCGGTTAAAGGCTGGTAATTCAGCTGTTCATCTCCTGAAGGGCGGCGCTATGCCGCCCTTTCTGTTATTGGGTGCCCTGCCCGACTTGTTATTTATTCTTGTCCTTGTTTCAATAACGCCACTTTTTGAAACCTGAGGATGTTGCCATGCGTTTTTTACCGCTCTGCTTGTTAGCATTGATGCTGACAGGGTGTGTTCATGAGTATCACCCGATAAGCAGCGCACCGTCCCGGCCGCAGCAATCCAGTGAACCGACCCGCAAGCCTGTAGCACGACCTGCCCCGGTTAAACTCTATACCGATGCCGCCGATCTGGTCAGTAAGCCGTTCCGCGATCTGGGTGAAGTCTCCGCTGAAGATTGCCAGATCAGCAATCAGAACTCTCCGGCGAACATCGCCACGGCACGTAAACGTCTGCAGATCAAAGCGTCACAGATGAAAGCCAATGCAGTGCTGCTGCATCAGTGTGAAATCGTCACCGGCACGCCAGGCTGCTATCGTCAGGCCGTCTGTCAGGGTTCAGCGCTGAAAGTCAGCAGTCAATGAGTGAATTCACCTTTGCGCAAATTGGAGTAATCCGTTCGCCGTGGAAGGAGAAGTTTGCCGTACCACGCCAGCCAGGCCTGGTGCAGGATGGCGGCGGCGAGCTTCACCTGCAGCCACCTTACAATCAGCCGGAAGCGGTACGCGGACTGGAAGCATTCAGTCACCTCTGGCTGCTCTTTGTTTTCCATCAGACGATGGAAGGTGGCTGGCGTCCCACGGTTCGCCCTCCCCGTCTGGGCGGCAATGCGCGCATGGGTGTATTTGCGACACGTTCAACGTTCCGTCCCAATCCCATTGGGATGTCGCTGGTTGAACTGAAAGGTATCAGAATTGAAAAACAGCAGGTGATCCTGCAGCTTGGCAGTCTGGATCTGGTTGATGGCACCCCGGTGGTAGATATCAAACCTTATCTGCCCTTTGCCGAAGCGCTGCCTCATGCCCAGGCGGGTTTTGCTCAGGCGGCACCTGCGGCTGATATGCCGGTTCGCTTCTCCGTGCTGGCCCAGCAGCAACTTCACCAGCAGTCGCGCTACCCCAATCTGGCACGCTTTATCAGTGAAGTGCTGGCACAGGATCCCCGCCCCGCTTACCGTCAAGGCGAAACGCAGGAGCGGGAATATGCGGCCTGGCTGATGGATTTTAATGTACGCTGGCGCATCGACGATGCCGGTACTGAAGTGATCGCTATCGACCCGCGTTAAAACCCGCTTTTGAGCCGGTGATCTCACTGGTACACTAGCCGCCAGCAAAATTCTGTCTGTGACTTTCCGATCAACTGGAACCGTAATCAATGCGTACTACTCAATATCTGCTCTCTACTCAGAAAGAGACGCCTTCCGACGCTGAAGTGATCAGCCACCAGCTGATGCTGCGCGCCGGTATGATCCGCAAACTGGCTTCTGGCTTGTACACCTGGTTACCGACCGGGGTTCGCGTGCTGAAAAAAGTCGAAAACATCGTTCGTGAAGAGATGAACAACGCGGGCGCGGTTGAGATTTTAATGCCGGTTGTGCAGCCCGCCGACCTGTGGCAGGAGAGCGGTCGCTGGGAGGAGTATGGCCCGGAACTGTTACGTATTGCCGATCGCCACGAGCGTCCGTTCGTGCTGGGTCCGACGCATGAAGAGGTTGTCACTGACCTGATCCGTAATGAGCTGAGCTCTTATAAGCAGTTGCCCCTCAACCTGTATCAGATTCAGACCAAATTCCGTGATGAAGTGCGTCCACGTTTTGGCGTGATGCGTTCACGCGAGTTCATCATGAAAGATTCTTACTCGTTCCACACGTCGCAGGAGTCGCTGCAGGAAACGTATGACGCGATGTACCGCGCCTATAGCCAAATCTTCAGCCGTATGGGACTGGATTTCCGTGCTGTGCAGGCCGATACCGGCTCTATCGGCGGCAGCGCATCACATGAGTTCCAGGTGCTGGCGCAGAGCGGTGAAGATGATGTGATCTTCTCTACAGATTCTGATTACGCCGCTAACATTGAGCTGGCCGAAGCCGTCGCACCCGCCGGTGAACGTGCCGCGCCGTCGCAGGAGATGCAACTGGTCGAGACGCCAGACGCAAAAACCATCGCGGAGCTGGTTGAGCAATTCAATGTGCCTGTTGAAAAGACAGTGAAAACGTTGATTGTTAAAGGTGCAGAAGAGAGCGGTCATGCACTGGTTGCCCTGCTGGTTCGCGGCGATCATCAGCTGAATGAGATCAAAGCAGAAAAGTCAGCAATCGTTGCATCACCACTGGTATTCGCGACGGAAGAAGAGATTCGCGCCGCAGTGGGTGCTGGTCCGGGTTCAATCGGGCCTGTGGGTCTGCAGATGCCGATCATTGCCGACCGTACGGTAGCGAAGATGAGCGATTTCAGCGCCGGTGCCAACGTCGATGGTAAACACTACTTCGGCATTAACTGGGAGCGCGATCTGCCGCTGGCTAGCATTGCGGATATCCGTAACGTGGTCGAAGGCGATTTAAGCCCGGATGGCAAAGGTACGCTGCAAATCAAACGCGGCATCGAAGTCGGTCACATCTTCCAGCTCGGCACCAAGTATTCTGACGCGCTGAAAGCATCCGTGCAGGGTGAGGATGGACGTAATCAGGTAATGAGCATGGGCTGCTACGGCATCGGCATCACTCGCGTTGTTGCCGCGGCCATTGAGCAGAACCATGACGATCGCGGCATCATCTGGCCAGCCGCACTGGCACCTTTCGAGGTGGCAATTCTGCCGATGAATATGCAGAAATCGTTCCGCGTTAAAGAGCTGGCGGAAGAACTGTATGCCACTCTGCGTGCCAAAGGCGTTGAAGTTATCCTGGATGACCGTAAAGAGCGTCCGGGCGTGATGTTCGCAGATATGGAACTGATCGGTGTGCCACACACCATCGTCATCGGCGACCGCAATCTCGACAATCAGGAGATTGAATACAAATCACGTCGTGCCGGTGAGAAGCAGATGATTAAGCAGGATGAAATCGTTGATTTCCTGCTGAAGGCTCTGAATAAGTAAGTTCTTAGCGTTAGTCAAACGCCCCGCCTGCGGGGCGTTTTTTATTGCACCTTGCCGCGCATCGATTTAGTCGTACTGCGGCGTGATTTACCTTCCAGACGACGTTCTTTAGAGGCGCGGGTCGGCCGCGTGGCGCGCCGGGCTTTTTCCACGGTACTGAGCTCCTGGATTAAATTGACCAGACGCTGCAGCGCCGCTTCACGATTCATCTCCTGACTGCGATACTCCTGCGCCTTGATCACCACGACGCCATCACCGGTAATCAAATGGTGGCTGGCGGTGAGCAACCGCTCTTTATAAAACGCGGGCAGTGAAGAGGCCGCAATATCGAAGCGCAGATGAATGGCGGTGCTGGCTTTGTTGACATGTTGTCCGCCTGCGCCCTGAGCGCGAATCGCCGTCAGCTCAATCTCACTCTCCGGAATCTCAACCGAACGGGATAGCATAATCATTGACTCGCTCCCCACACCTTAATCACGTTGACCTCCGATAACCTGTTCATCAAATTAACCTTTTGTGCTCTGATTTATTCCACCTCAGACAGCGGAATCTGTCACTTTAGCAGTGATTCGCACACGGTTCCTGCTTTACGCAGGCTGATTTCCTCCGAATGGCTATGATATAGTCGCCAGTTAACCAGAGTATTTATGCTCTGCCGAGGAGGGCCACGTGCAAAATTATTGTGAGTTAGTTCGCCGGAAATATGCCGAAATCGGTAGCGGGGATTTAGGTTACATACCGGATGCGATTGGCTGCGCATTGAAGGCACTTAATGATATTGCCGCAAATACTGAGCTAAACTCTTCTGTCAGGGAACAGGCGGCCTATGCCGCTGCTAACTTATTGGTGAGCGACTATGTTGATAAATGAAGCGTACCAACCTATCAATTGCGATGATTACGATAATCTTGAACTCGCCTGCCAGAACAACTGGATGCTGTCGCTGGAAATGAAAGATGGCGAGCAGCTTAAAGCCGGGGCAAAAGAGATCTTTTCACGCAAGAACGTGGAATATCTGGCTATCGACCTTTCTGGTGAGCATCGCGAATTACGTCTCGACCATATCGCCAGCTTCACCCATCCCGAGTTGGGTACGGTCGTTGTCAGCGCAGAGTAATGCACGCATCATGGGCGGGACCTTCCCGCCCTGTTAAACCTCAGGGTTGCAACGAACTGTAATACGCCGCCAGATCCGCCATATCGCCGTCACTCAATCCCGCCACAAACGCTTTCATCACCTCAGCCTGCCCCCCACTGCGCTCGCCCTTTTTATAGGCCTGCAGGGCATGTTCCAGATAAGGTGCGTGTTGCCCGGCCAGGTTTGGGTACAGCGGCACCGCCGCTTTTCCCGCTGTGCCATGACAGGCCATACAGCTTCCCGCTTTCTGTGCGCCACGCTGCGCATCACCCGCAGCCCATGCCGGTAACACGGCGGCCACTAAACAGGCGATAAGCCATTGCTTCATTATTTTTGCTCTCCTGCGCGGGATGCTCCGTCCCAGATTATCTGCCAGCCCGGCTGATCGCTGGCCGCGCCAGCGTGGGTGACAAACAGATTCGGAACACAGATCAGCGTCTGGTTATAAAAAATTAACGGCAGCCGCTCTCGCTGCCACGGCGGTATCTGTAACTCCTGCCACAGCTTCTTCATTTCCCTTCCGCCATGACGGCCCACCAGATGGACGTGACCCTGCGCATGAAATCGCACGCTGACCTGCTCATCCGGCTGAGGATAGCGCAACAGGCTCTGCGACTGACTGGCGCGTAGCGTGCCGAGATTCTGCGGCAACGCCAGTGGCTGGCAAAGATCGGGCCATGCCAGCTCGGTGTCGCGCAGTGAACTGAGCAACGGCAGCCAGTAAAGTTGCTGCCGGTAACGCCGGAGTTCAGCCTGACCGAATCGCAGCTTCGGCTGCGCATCCTCCCGGCTCGCCATCACTTCATCGTGGATGCGTTTCAGCGCTTCACGGGAGGGCATCGCCCCACCCTGCCCGGCGATCCAGCGGCGCAATAACGCATTAGCACGCAGCTCACTCATGACCATCAAGGGCGGAAAGTGCAGGCTGCCGTCTGGCTGGATGAGCTCATTTAGTTGTCCGGCGAGCAGTTCATCCAGTAATTGCTCCTGCTCACTGCACAACGCCGCACTTCGGGCTGTCGCCTCGGCAAAATGGGGCCAGCGCTGGGAAAGCGCCGGCAGTAGCCGCTGACGAAGGAAGTTACGGTCGTAGCGTTGATCCTGATTGCTCTCATCTTCGATCCACACCAGCTGATGTGCGTCGGCATAGGCCTCAAGCGTCTGTCGCGACTGATTCAGCAGCGGACGCACCAGCTGATGCGAACCCAGCGCACGCGCAGCGGGCATCGCCGCCAACCCGGCAGGACCGCTGCCGCGCTTCAGCGCCAGCATAAAGGTTTCACACTGATCGTCGAGGTGCTGTGCGGTGAGTAAAACTTCACCCGGCTGCAGTGCCGCACTCAGTGCCTGATAACGGGCGGTGCGGGCAGCTGCTTCTATGCCCTTTTCCCTGCCATCCACGGTAACGCTCAATACCTCACACGGCAGTTGCCACTGCTCGCATACCGACAGACAATGAGCTGCCCAGCGATCGGCATTCGGGCTGAGCCCGTGGTGAACATGCAACGCCCTGAGGCGCGACTGAGGATGCTGCTGTTGCCAGCCGCGAAGCTGATACAGAAGCACCGTTGAATCAAGTCCGCCGCTGAATGCGACCACCAGCGCGGCATCGGGTTGCAACAGAGCGTCAAAAGCGGGCAAAGACATGGCAGAATCCAGAAAATCGGGCCACTGCATGTCGCCCGCTGAGCGCGCTATTTTACGCCTGATAAAGCTCCAGCGGCAAACCATCCGGATCTGCAAAGAATGTACACTGTTTACCGGTCAGTTCATCGATACGAATCGGCTCGCAGGTAATACCTTTATCAGCCAGCGTCGCGACAGCGGCGGCAACATCCGGCACGGTAAAAGCGAGATGACGCAGACCACATGCCTCGGGATGACTGACCCGCGCCGGCGGCTCAGGAAAAGAGAACAGCTCAATGGTATAGCGATCCTGTAAGGCCAGGTCGCCTTTCCAGGAGTCACGCGCCTCGCGGTAATATTCGCCCATCAGGCGAAAGCCCAGCACGTCACAATAGAATGCTTTGCTGCGCTGATAGTCAGAAGCGATGATGGCGATGTGGTGAATAGCGGTTAACTGCAACATAGTAAATATCCTGATTCGGGCAGGCTGTCCGCAGACACCCTGCCGCTGTTAGTCGTTTAAAAGCTTACGTGGGATCGTTTTTCAGCACGCGGACGCGGTACTCGCCCTCTTCCGTCAGGCTTGCACCGTGTATATCCGTTTCGAAGCCCGGATAATGCTGGCCAATGCTGCATAGCATCAGCAGGAAATCGAGCACGGCACGGCTCTTCTCGGTAATCATCTCTCCCGGCATCACCAGTGGAACACCTGGTGGATAAGGCAGAATCATGTTGGCTGATACCCGCCCGACCAGTTCGCTGAGATCTACCGTTTCGATATTGCCCTTCACCTGCTGCTGAAACGCCTGATGCGGCGTCATCTTCATTTCTGGCAGGACATCAAATGCCTGCAGCATCAGACGAGGCAGGTCATGATGGCGTATCAGCTGATGGATCCCCTGCGCCAGCGTCTGAATGCGCATATTGCGATAGAAGTCGGGATCTTCAGCATAGAGATCCGGCAGCATGTTCTTCACCCGCAGATTGAGATCGTAGGCGCGTTTGAACTCAGTCAGACCACGCAGCACGCTCATCGCTTTGGTTTTGTCGATACCGATGCTGAACAGAAACAGCAGATTGTAAGGGCCAGTTTTCTCCACCACAATGCCGCGCTCATCAAGGAACTTCGCCACCAGCGCCGCCGGGATCCCCTCTTCTGCCATCACCCCCAGCTCGCTCATGCCCGGCGTCAGGATAGTGACTTTGATCGGATCGAGGTACATGTGATCGCGATCGGCCTGAGTAAATCCGTGCCAGTCTTCTTCACCAGGCTGGATCGCCCAGCACTGCGCTTCGTCGATCTGTTCTGGCTGCCAGATATCGAAGAACCAGCTGTCGGACTCTTCACGCAGGCGCTGGATCTCACGACGAAAGTGCAGCGCGCGCTCCACAGAGCGATTGATCAGTCGCTTGCCGGGATTACCGCGCAGCATCGCAGCAGCAGTTTCAATAGAAGAGACGATGGCGTAATTGGGCGAAGTGGTGGTGTGCATCATGTAGGCTTCGTTAAACGTCTGTTCGTCGTAGTCGCCTTTAATGTGAATCATGGATGCCTGCGAAAACGCCGCCAGCAATTTGTGGGTCGATTGCGTTTCGTACACCACTTTGCCCGGGATGCGGTCGCCACTCATGCCGCTTTTACCGGCGTAGATCGGATGGAAATTGGTGTAAGGCACCCAAGCCGAATCGAAATGAATCGACGGTACATCCAGCGTCTCTTTGATGTACTGGGTGTTGTAGAGCAGCCCATCGTAAGTTGAGTTAGTGATTACCGCATGAACCGGCCAGGTGGCGCGATCGGTCGCAGCGACCTTCTGCGTAATACTCTCGCGGGTAAATTCATGCTTCGGGATACCGCCGAGAATACCCAGCGCATTGCGGGTCGGCTTCAGCCAGATCGGGATCAGATCGCTCATCATCAGCAGATGGGTCAGAGACTTGTGGCAGTTACGATCGATCAGCACAGTGCTGCCCGCCGGGGCGGCATACATACCGACAATTTTATTCGACGTTGAGGTGCCGTTGGTCACCATGTAACTCTGCTCGGCGCCAAAAGTGCGAGCGATGTACTCTTCCGCTTCAAGATGCGGACCAGTGTGATCCAGCAGCGAGCCCAGCTCGGTAACAGAAATTGAGATATCTGACTTCAGGGTATTGGCCCCGAAGAAATCATAAAACAGGCAGCCTACCGGGCTCTTCTGAAACGCAGTACCCGCCATATGGCCCGGCGTGCAGAAGGTGTACTTGCCCTCTTTCACATAGGTGAACAGCGCTTTAGTCAGTGGCGGCGTAATGTGGTCGAGATAGTCATTGGTATACTGCCGGATATGCAGCGCGATATCGTCGGCGGCATTCAGCGCATACTCAAAGAAGTGCAGTGGCATGCGCATCTCATTGATGCTGATGTCCATCTGCGAGTGGGTGTTGATAAAGGCATACAGTGGCAGGTATTCGTTGAGCTGATTAATCTCACCGCACAGCTCCGGACTATTGTGCGTGTCCCAGTCGAAGATGACGCCGCTGATACGCGGATTGTGTTCGATCAGTTTCAGCAGATCGTCACTGTTTTTCGGGTAAAGCAGCTGGAAGCCTTGCAGATTTAACGCCGCGTCGAGTTCGCGTAACGGTTCATCTTTATAAAACACGCCGTGCGCGCCCATGATCGCCAGAATATTCAATGCCCATCTCCGTGATTGTTGTGCAACCGGACAAGCATAACCGCTAACCCAGGGAACGTGTAGCAAGGGGACGATCAGATGAGGCTGAAAGGCGGTGGACGGCGTGCTTAGATAAACCAACGGCATAAAAAAAGCGGACCGGAGTCCGCTTTTTTAAGGAAGCTAAATCAGGCGTAGCCGTAGCTCATCAGGCGCTGATAACGACGATCCAGCAGCTCTTCAGTGCTTAATCCATCGAGATCGGCCAGGTCAGCCAGCAGCTGCTGCTTCAGTGACTGCGCCATATCAACCGGACGACGATGTGCGCCACCCAGCGGCTCAGGGATCACAGAGTCAATCAGCTTCAGCTCTTTCAGACGGTGAGCAGTAATACCCATCGCTTCGGCGGCCAGCGGCGCTTTGTCAGCGCTTTTCCACAGAATGGAAGCACAGCCTTCCGGTGAGATCACTGAATAGGTGCTGTACTGCAGCATATTCACTTTATCGCCCACGCCAATCGCCAGCGCACCACCTGAACCGCCCTCACCGATGACCGTACAGATTACCGGTACTTTCAGGCCAGACATTTCACGCAGGTTACGGGCGATCGCTTCAGACTGCCCACGCTCTTCCGCGCCCACGCCAGGATAAGCACCCGGTGTGTCGATGAAGGTGATAATTGGCATTTTGAAACGCTCAGCCATCTCCATCAGGCGCAGCGCTTTGCGATAGCCTTCCGGTGCTGGCATGCCGAAGTTACGGCGAATCTTCTCTTTGGTTTCACGGCCTTTCTGGTGCCCGATGATCATCACTGGACGTCCATCAAGACGCGCAATCCCGCCCACAATCGCTTTGTCATCTGCATAAGCACGGTCGCCCGCCAGCTCATCGAAATCGTCGAAGGCGTTGCGCACGTAGTCAAAGGTGTAAGGACGCAAAGGATGACGCGCCAGCTGAGCGATCTGCCATGCGCCCAAATCGGCGAAGATTTTACGGGTCAGCTCAACACTTTTCTCACGCAGACGCTGAACTTCTTCATCCAGATTAACGTGTTTATCATCCTGACGACCAATTGAGGTCAGCGAATCGATCTTCGCTTCCAGTTCTGCAATTGGCTGTTCAAAATCCAGGTAATTAAGACTCATAATGTTCCTGTTCTAGTCAAACTCCAGTTCCACCTGCTCCGATCCAATCAACGAGCGCAGATCGTTAAGTAAACGATCGCTAGGCGAAATTCGCCACGCTGCACCAAAGCGCAGCTTCGCTCGCGCGTCGGCTCTCTGATAGTAGAGATGCACCGGAATAGTCCCTGATCGATGAGGTTCCAGAGACTGACGGAGTCGGTTTAATAGCTGGTCATCAATTTGCCTGTCCGTCAGCGAGATAGCAAGTCCGCGCGCGTATTTTTCGCGAGCTTCGTCGATGTCCATGACTTCACGAGCGGTCATTTTAAGGCCACCACTGAAGTCATCAAAGCTGACCTGTCCGCTGACGATCAGAATTCGGTCTTTCTCCAGCAACTGCTGGTATTTATCTAACGCATCGGTAAATAACATCACCTCAAGACGACCGGAGCGATCGTCCAGAGTACAGATACCAATTCGGTTGCCGCGTTTGGTGACCATTACCCGTGCCGCGATCACCAGACCGGCCGCCACGGTAATTTTCCCCCGATCGGTAGGATGCATATCTTTCAGACGCACCCCGCCAACGTAACGCTCAATTTCTTTCAGATACTGATTAATCGGGTGGCCGGTAAGGTAAAGCCCCAGCGTTTCCCGTTCGCCATCCAGCTGCACCTGCTCAGGCCACGGCGTGACGCTGGCGTACGATTTCTCAACCTGCTCCGGCTCTTCCGCCAGCACGCCAAACATATCAGCCTGGCCAATCGCTTCCGCTTTCGCGTGTTGATCGGCGGCTTTTAACGCATCACTGAGTGAACTCATCAGCGCGGCGCGATGAGGTCCGAGGCGATCGAAAGCGCCGGACATGATCAGTTTTTCCATTACCCGACGGTTGATCTTTTTGGTGTCGGTACGGGCGCAAAGATCAAATAGTTCGCGGAAATAACCGCCTTCGTTACGGGCGTCAATGATCGCTTCGATCGGGCCTTCACCCACGCCTTTGATCGCGCCGATGCCGTAAACGATCTCACCCGCTTCATTAACGTGGAACGGATAAAGACCGGAGTTGATATCGGGCGGCAGGACTTTCAGCCCCATCCGCCAGCACTCATCGACCAGTCCCACCACTTTCTCGGTGTTATCCATATCGGCGGTCATTACCGCCGCCATGAACTCTGCTGGATAGTGCGCCTTCAGCCACAGCGTCTGGTAAGAGACAAGTGCGTAGGCCGCAGAGTGTGACTTGTTAAAGCCATAGCCTGCAAATTTTTCTACCAGATCGAAGATTTTCATCGACAGTTCGCCGTCGATGCCCATGCTTTCGGCACCGTCGCGGAAGACTGAACGCTGCTTGGCCATCTCCTCGGGTTTCTTTTTACCCATGGCGCGACGCAGCATGTCTGCACCGCCCAGCGTGTAGCCGGAGAGAACCTGGGCGATCTGCATCACCTGTTCCTGATAAAGAATGATGCCGTAGGTCGGCTCCAGCACCGGCTTCAGGCTTTCGTGCTGCCACTGGATATCCGGGTAAGAGATCGCTTCACGGCCATGCTTACGGTCGATGAAGTTATCTACCATGCCGGACTGCAGTGGACCAGGACGGAACAGCGCCACCAGTGCGATCATATCTTCGAAGCAGTCGGGCTTCAGACGCTTAATCAGATCTTTCATACCGCGCGATTCAAGCTGGAATACCGCCGTGGTTTCCGAGCGCTGCAGCATATCGAAGCTTTTCTTATCATCCAGCGGGATTGAGGCGATGTCGATCGGCTCCAGCCCCTGCTTTTCCCGGCGTGGGTTGATCATCTTCAGCGCCCAGTCGATGATCGTCAGCGTACGCAGACCCAGGAAGTCGAACTTCACCAGGCCGGCATATTCCACATCATTCTTATCGAACTGGGTGACCGGGAACTGCCCGTGCTCATCGCAATAGAGCGGCGCAAAATCGGTAATCTTCGTTGGCGCAATGACCACGCCACCTGCATGTTTACCGGCGTTACGCGTAACCCCTTCCAGCTTGCGCGCCATGTCGATCAGCGCTTTAACCTCTTCGTCCGCGTCATACATCGCTGGAAGCTGCGGTTCAGCAATAAAGGCTTTTTCCAGCGTCATGCCGGGATCGGGCGGGATCAGTTTTGAAATGCGATCAACAAAGCCGTAAGGATGGCCCAGCACGCGGCCCACATCGCGGATAACCGCTTTCGCCGCCATGGTACCGAAAGTAATAATCTGGGAAACTGCTTCACGTCCGTACATATCCGCGACGTGTTCGATTACCTGATCGCGCTTCTCCATACAGAAGTCAACGTCGAAGTCGGGCATCGAGACACGTTCCGGGTTCAGGAAGCGTTCGAACAGCAGGTCAAATTCCAGCGGATCGATATCGGTAATTTTCAGCGCATAGGCCACCAGCGAACCGGCACCGGAACCACGACCTGGCCCGACCGGCACGCCGTTATCCTTAGACCACTGGATGAACTCCATCACAATCAGGAAGTAGCCGGGGAAACCCATCTGGTTAATAACGGTGAGTTCAATCTCCAGACGCTCATCATATTCCGGGCGTTTTTCCAGACGTTCGGCTTCGTCCGGGAACAGGAACTCAAGACGCTCTTCCAGGCCCTCACGGGATTTCACCACCAGATAATCTTCGGTGGTCATGTCGCCGGTAGGGAACTGCGGCAGGAAGTACTCGCCGAGCCGCACCGTCACGTTACAACGCTTAGCAATCTCTACGCTGTTTTCCAGCGCTTCAGGGATGTCCGAGAACAGCTCGCACATCTCCTCTTCGCTGCGCATATATTGCTGAGGACTGTAGTTGCGTGGACGCTTGGGGTCATCCAGCGTATAGCCGTCATGAATGGCGACGCGAATTTCGTGCGCATCGAAATCTTCTGCATTAATAAAGCAGACTTCATTGGTGGCAACCACCGGTATTCCCTCTGCAATCGCCAGTTCAACTGCGGCATGCAGATAGCTCTCTTCGTCCTGACGGCCGGTACGAATCAGCTCCAGGTAGTAGCGATCGGGGAAATGTTGCTGATAAAACGACAGGCATTGCGACACCAGAGCATTGTTGCCACGCAGCAGGCTGCGACCCACATCGCCACGCCGTCCGCCCGACAGCAGAATTAATCCTTCCTGCAGTTCAATCAGCCAGTCGCGATCAATAATCGGTCCGTCCACGCCATAGCCACGCTGATAGGCACGTGAGATTAGCAGCGTCAGGTTCTGGTATCCGGTATTACTGGACGCCAGCACGGTAAGCTGTGTCAGTTCATCCCCCATCAACTCACTGGCAACGTTGAAATCGGCACCAATAACCGGCTTTATCCCTGCGCTGTGCGCGCCACCATAAAATTTCACCAGACCACAAAGGTTAGTGAAGTCGGTAATCGCGATAGCAGGCATGCCAAGGGCTGCCGCCTTCTTGATCAATGGCCCGGTTTTCGCCAGGCCATCAACCATCGAATAGTCACTGTGGACACGCAGATGTATAAAACGGGGTTCAGCCATATCAGTTTCCGGTTAAAACAGCGTCAGGCTATTAAAGCGTAAGGGTCTGGCGGGCAGCCAGTACTTCAGCATCGAGCAGCGCATTACGAACGGGCGCAAAACTGCGACGGTGGTGCGGCGTGACGCCATACTGCGTCAGTTTTTCCATATGCAGCGCCGTCGGATAACCTTTGTGCTGCGCAAATCCATACTGCGGGAACAGCAGATCGAGTTCGGTCATCTCCTGGTCACGCGACACTTTGGCAATGATTGATGCCGCACTGATTTCGGCAACCAGGCTATCCCCTTTGACAACGGCCTGTGAAGGCATAGGCAGTGCCGGGCAACGGTTACCATCAATCAGCACATAGTCGGGCTGGATACTCAGGCCAGTTACCGCACGCTGCATCGCCAGCATGGTAGCGTGCAGAATGTTGAGCTGATCGATCTCTTCAGGTTCTGCGCGTCCCAGACTCCATGCCAGCGCCTTCTCTTTGATTTCGTCGTACAACGCCAGGCGGCGTTTTTCCGACAGTTTCTTTGAGTCAGCCAGGCCGGCAATCGGGTTGGCCGGATCGAGGATCACGGCAGCAGTGACCACCGCGCCAACCAGCGGACCGCGACCTACTTCGTCCACACCGGCAATTAGTCTGGCGACAGGATAGATAAAATCAGGCATTCACCAGCTCCAGTACCGCATCCGCTGCCTGCTCATCGGCGTTCCAGCGGATCTGTTGATGTAATTCATGAAACGTCTGCAGCAAAGTTTCGCGTTCAGGCCCGGCATGCAGCAGCGGATCTAACGCCGCGGCGAGGGCTTCAGGCTGGCACTCATCCTGCAGTAACTCTTTGACCAGCTCACGCCCTGCCAGCAGGTTTGGCAGTGAGACATAAGGCGTTTTCACCAGCCGTTTCGCCAGCCAGAAAGTGGCCGGCTTCATGCGATAACCGACGACCATAGGGCATTTTGCCAGCATGCACTCCAGTGCGGCAGTACCTGACGCCAGGAGTGCGGCATCGCTCGCAATCATCGCCTCACGCCCCTGACCATCCAGCAGATGCATCGGCAGTTCGGGTGCGACGTCGGCTTTGATCTTCTCAAACTGTTCGCGACGACGGGCGTTAACCAGCGGCACCACGATTTCCAGCGCAGGATAGTGACGACGCAATAATTGAGCTGTTTTCAGGAAATCAGCGCTTAGCATTTCCACTTCCGCACCACGGCTGCCTGGCAGCAGGGCCAGACAGAGCGCATCATCAGCAATGCCGAGATGACGGCGCGCAGCCAGTTTATCGGGTTGCAGCGGCATGGCATCCGCCATGGTGTGGCCGATAAAGCGACATGGAACGTTATAGCGATCGTAGAAGGCTTTTTCAAACGGCAGGAAGGCCAGCACCAGATCGGTGTTACGACCAATCTTAAAGACGCGCTTTTGCCGCCATGCCCACACTGAAGGACTGACATAGTGGATAGTGCGGATACCCGTGCGTTTGAGATTGCCTTCCAGCGTGATATTGAAATCGGGCGCATCAATTCCGACAAAGACATCGGGTCTGAGCTCGGTAAAGCGTCGGGTGAGATCGCGGCGGATTGTCAGCAGACGTCGCAGGCGACCCAGCACCTCGACGATGCCCATCACCGCCAGCTCTTCCATCTCATACCAGGCTTCAC
The DNA here is from genome assembly GCF_058148845.1 of Pantoea sp. RCC30.1. NCBI lineage: Bacteria > Pseudomonadati > Pseudomonadota > Gammaproteobacteria > Enterobacterales > Erwiniaceae > Pantoea > Pantoea sp. RCC30.1. Next base: position 18,273 of record NZ_JBXUHX010000006.1, read on the forward strand.
ACCCTTCAGCCTGCATCAGTGGACCTGCCACGCCGATAAAGCGTGCATCAGGATGACGCGCTTTCAGGGCTCGAATCAGACCTGCACCAAGAATATCGCCGGAGGTTTCTCCGGCGACCAGGGCAATCGTTAAAGGACGCGCTGACATGGATTAACGAATTAATCCACGGGTTGAACGGGTGAAGAAATCGTAGAAAGGCTGCACTTCGCTGTGTTGCTGTGCGATGGCTTCAATCTCCGGCTTCACTTCCTCCAGCGTTCTGCCGCTGCGATAGAGCAGCTTATAGGCGTTGCGAATAGCGTGCAGCGACTCTTTGCTGAAGCCACGGCGTTTAAGACCTTCGATATTGATCCCGAACGGCGTAGCGTGGTTGCCCTGCGCAATAACGTAAGGCGGCACATCCTGCGCCACGCCGGAACAGCCACCTACCATCACATGAGCACCGATGATGCACCACTGATGTACCGCTGTCATGCCGCCAATAATGGCGAAATCGTCGACCGTCACGTGACCACCCAGGGTGGCGTTGTTGGCGAAGATACAGCGATTGCCAATCACGCAATCGTGCGCAATGTGTGCATTCACCATCAACAGATTATCGCTGCCCACCGAGGTGACATGGCCACCCTGGGTAGTGCCACGATGAATCGTCACGCTTTCACGAATGCGGTTGCGATCACCGATCTCAACCCGTGTTGGCTCACCGGCATATTTCAGATCCTGATTCACTTCGCCAATTGAGGCGAACTGATAGATCTGATTATCTTTACCGATACGCGTGTGGCCGTTCACCACAACGTGTGACTTCAGTACTGTTCCTTCACCGATCTCCACATTCGCGCCAATAAAGCAAAATGGGCCAATGTGAACGCGGGCGCCAATGATAGCGCCCTCTTCAATGACAGAACTGGGATGGATAGTGGCGGTTGGATCAATCACGAATTATGCCTCCCGGCTGCGGGCACACATCATGGTCGCTTCACAAACGATTTTACCGTCAACAGTCGCCACGCCTTTAAAGCGGGTCAGACCACGGCGGGTTTTCTCGAAAGTGACTTCCATGATCATTTGATCGCCTGGTACCACAGGGCGCTTGAAGCGGGCACTGTCGATACCGGCAAAGTAATAGAGTTCGCCTGGCTCCAGTTTACCTACGCTTTTAAACGCCAGAATACCGGTGGCCTGCGCCATCGCTTCCAGGATCAGAACGCCAGGAAAAATCGGTTTACCAGGGAAATGCCCCTGGAAAAACGGTTCATTAACAGAAACGTTCTTCACTGCACGCAGGTATTTGTGCTCTTCAAAATCGAGCACGCGATCTACCAGCAGAAACGGATAGCGGTGCGGCAGCAGCTCTAAAATCTCTTCAATTTTCAGAGTATGAGTTTCAGTAGTCAAAATACTCTTCCTGTCCTAAAAATCTGATGACATCAATAACACGGCCTGCACAGATCAAAATGATCTTCCGCAGGCCGCAAATAGGTACTGTGGCGCCGGGCTTCCCTGCTTAACATTTTTATTATGAAAGCCGGTCAGTTTTGGGATGGCGGTTAGTCGTCTTTGCCGACCTTGCGCTCGATGGCTTTTAAGCGTTTGCTCATATCATCGATGTTCATCACCAGCGCTGCAGTTTTACGCCAGGTTTTGTTGGGTTGCAGCGGAATGCCTGACGAATAAACGCCTGGCTCTGTGATAGGACGCATGACCATACCCATACCGGTCACCGTTACTTTGTCACAGATTTCCATATGGCCGTTAATGACGCTGGCACCGCCAATCATACAGTAACGTCCAATTTTCAAACTACCCGCCATGATCACACCGCCTGCAACCGCAGTATTGTCGCCAATAACTACGTTGTGAGCGATCTGGCACTGGTTGTCTATGATAACACCATTGCCGATCAGAGTGTTATCCAGCGCACCGCGATCGATAGTGGTGCAGGCACCTATTTCGACGCGATCGCCGATAATTACCGCGCCTAACTGCGGGATTTTCACCCAGTTACCGCGATCGTTGGCATAGCCGAAACCATCAGAACCGATGACGGTACCTGACTGAATCAGACAATCCTGGCCGATTTCGATCTCATGATAAACCGACACGTTGGCCCAGAGACGGGTTCCGTTGCCTATACGGGTTTTTTTGCCAACAAAACATCCTGCACCAATCACCACGTTGTCGCCCAGCTCAACGTCCGCTTCGATCACTGCATTGGCGCCAATGGCGACGTTGCTGCCGAGTCGGGCTGAAGGGTCGATCACTGCGCTTGGGGCGATATTCTGCGCTGGCTGTGGGGTGGTATCGAGTATTTGTGCCATACGTGCATAGGTCAGGTAGGGATTTTTCACTACCAGCGCAGCGGTATTGCACCACTCCAGATCCGCTTCCGTCAGCACCACGGCTGAGGCCTTAATCAGGGCGAGTTGCTCGCGGTAACGGCTGTTTGCAAGAAAAGTGATTTGACCAGTTGTGGCGGATTGCATAGAAGCAATGCCGGAGATGACGATATCGCCATCTCCGTGCAATTCTGCATCCAACTGCTGGGCTAAATCAGCCAGTCGAATAGATGACATGAATTATTTAACCTGTTTCAGCACGTCAGCAGTGATGTCTTTTGCGTTTGATGCATAAGCCACCGCGTTAGCGTCGATCACGACGTCATAACCATCGCTGTCAGCGACTTTCTTAACGGCATCCTGAATACGGCTCAGCAGCTTGTTACGCTCTTCCATCTGACGACGGCGATTATCCTGCTCAAAAGCCTGCGCTTTTGAAGAGAAAGCTTCACGCTGAGACATGACATCTTTTTCCATACGGCTGCGTTCGCTAGCCTTCATGGTAGAACCGTCACGCTGCAGACGCTGCATTTTGGTTTGCAGATCGCGCTCCTGGCCCTGCAACTCAGTTGCACGGCCTTTGAACTCGTTTTCCAGCTGTTTAGCAACAGTCGCACGTTGCGGTAACTGTTGGAAAATGCTGGACACGTTTACCACTGCAATTTTGTCGGCAGCCTGAACACCAGCGGAAACCGCTAAAGCAAGACCCAGACCTGCGGCACACAACAACTTTTTCACTATAAACTCCTTACCATCAACGTTTGTGTCAGCGACACAGTGTTTGCACCGGAGCAGCAACAGGTGCTGCCCGGCAGCAATACTTCAGCTATGCATCCATGCTCAGAACATTACCAGGTTTTACCAATGTTAAACTGGAACTGCTCTGACTTGTCTCCATCGACTTTCTTAAACGGCTGGGCGTAAGAGAACACCAGCGGGCCGAGCGGTGACATCCATTGCAGCGCAACACCACTTGATACACGGATGTTGTTTGGATCACTGTAGTCAGGAATGCCTGCCGCACGCGTTTCCGCCGTATTTTCCCAATGGGTATCCCACGCGGTACCGGCATCGACAAATACCGAGGTACGAACCGAGTTAGCATACTTCTCGCTCAGGAACGGCGTTGGCGTGATCAGCTCAAGGCTGGCAATCGCCATGGCGTTACCGCCCACCGCATCGTCAGACTTACAGACGCCATTTGGATCAGCGATTCGGCAGTTCGACGAGTTGTTATTCAGATAGGCAGCTTTCGGTCCAATGGTGTTGGACTGGAAGCCACGAACCGTGCTTGAACCACCCGCGTAGAAGTTCTCATAGAACGGCATCTCTTTGCCGCCGAGTCCATCGCCATAACCGACACGACCACGACCCAACAGCACCCAGGTACGATCCTGGTTAATCGGCACATACTGCTGACTATCCAGCGTGGCCTTATAGAAGCTGTTATCCGAACCTGGGATTGTCACCTTGCCATTCAGGTTGGTGCGGTTACCGGAGGTCGGGAAGAAGCCGCGGTCCAGCGTGTTGTAAGTCCAGCCGTAGTTAAAGGTGAAGTCATCTGCTGAGAATTCGCCTTTATCATTGATCTGCTGCGGCTTACCAACAGAGTCAAGATAACGCCACATCGCAACCTGCGGCTGCATGTTTGACAGGTCATTGTGGACATAGCCCAGACCGACACGCAGGGTGTTGTTTTCGTTAACAGGGAAGCCAAGCGTGCCATCCAGACCATAACTTTTGTTGGTATAGTCAGAGAGGTCCGCATTATCCGCTTTGAAGTCGTTGTAGAACAGACGACCACCCAGACTCACACCGTCAACGGTGAAGTAAGGGTCAGTAAGCGAGAATTCAGCATAGGTCTGGTAATCGTTTTTGGTCCCGCTGATGCCCACGGTATTACCGGTGCCCAGCCAGTTATCCTGCGTTACCCCAACCTGGAAGCTCACACCACTTTCGGTGCCGTAGCCGACGCCGAAGTTGAAGGTACCCGTGTTACGCTCTTTAACCTTGTAGACCACGTCAACCTGGTCCGGTGAACCTGGCACACGCTGAGTATCCACATCGACGGTTTCAAAGTAACCGGTGCGGTTCAGACGCTCTTTACCCTGTTCAACCAGATCGCTGCCGAGCCACGCGCCTTCCATCTGACGCATTTCGCGACGTAACACCGAGTCTTTAGAAGTGTCATTTCCTTCAAAACGGACGTTACGCACGTAGTAGCGGTTACCCGCATCCACGTTGATATGCAGTTTTACGGTTTTATCGGCGTCGTTGATTTCTGGCTGCGTTGCGACACGCGGATAGGCATAGCCATAACGGCCCAGCAGTTTCTTGATGTCATCTTCCATTTTCGTGACTTTGGCGCCGTTATAGAGCTCGCCTGACGGAATTTTGGTCAGATGTTCAATTTCTGCGGAATGGCCTGCCATGCTGCCATTAACGATGACGCCAGCGATTTTGTACTGGTCGCCTTCGGTAATGTTCACCGTGATATAGATGCCTTTTTTATCTGGCGTCAGGCTGACTTGCGTCGAATCTATGTTGAAACGTGCATAGCCGCGATCCAGATAGAAGCTGCGCAGGGTCTCGAGGTCACCCGCCAGTTTCTGTTTCTGGTATTTACGATCGCCGACGACGTTCCACCATGGCACTTCATCACGCAGCTGGAAACGGGAAATCAGTTCATCGGAGCTAAAAGCTTTATTCCCGACGATGTTGATCTGCTGAATTTTGGCAGAGACACCTTCAGTAAAGACCAGCTTCAGATCAACACGGTTACGTGGCAGTGGCGTGACCACGGCTTTCACGTTAGCGGTATATTTACCTACGCTGTAATAGAAATCCTCAAGCCCCTTCTCAATAGAAGAGATAGTGGTACGGTCCAGCGCTTCGCCGACCCGCACACCTGAAGCTTCCAGATTTTGTTTGAGCTGATCCTCTTTCACCGCTTTGTTACCGGTGAAGGTAATGCTGGCAATGGTAGGACGTTCTTTGACCTGGACAATCAGCGTTGTACCGTCTCGCAGGACCTGAACATCCTCAAAGTTGCCAGTAGCGAACAGCGAGCGAATGGTATTTCTGACATCATCGTCATTCACCGTATCGCCAACCCGTACTGGCATGCTCAGCAGAGCCGCGCCGACGGCGACTCGCTGCAGCCCTTCGAAATGAATATCCTTCACCACGAAATCGTCTGCACCGTAAACGGTGGCGCTGCTAAACAGCAGCGACGCTATGAGCAACTTTTTCATCGCCATCGTTGTTATGCGTTTTCCTAACACATCCCTCGAATGTTCGCGTTCCAGCGGTTACAAACGTGAGAAATCATTGAAAAGTGCAAGCCCCATTAACAGCACCAGCAAAATCGAGCCGATGCGATAACTAAAGTCCTGAACTCGCTCGGACACCGGTCCGCCCTTGATCTTTTCGATCGCAAGGAAGAGCAAGTGCCCACCATCTAAAACCGGCAGAGGGAACAGGTTGATGATGCCCAGGTTGACGCTAATCAACGCCAGGAACATCAGGTAATAAATCAACCCGTACTCTGCTGACAATCCTGCACCCTGCGCAATCGAAATTGGCCCGCTCAGGTTGTTCAGCTTCACATCACCGGTTATTAACTTGCCCAGCATGGAAACGGTGAGCTTCATAAGCTGCCAGGTTTTTACACTGGCCTCACCGATTGCCGCAAACGCGCCATACTGTCTTACCGTCTTGTACTCTTCTGGCAGAGGAACAATGCGCGGAATCACTCCCGCAAAGCCCGCTTTACTGCCATCTTTCGCTTCTGGCGTCATCGTCAGCGCAATTGATTCACCGCCGCGATCCACCTCAAGCGCCATGCTTTTGCCTGGGTTATCCCGGACCTGCGTGACAAAAGTCTGCCACTGCGATAATGGCTGACCATCGACTTTAACGATCCTGTCGCCTGCTTGCAAACCGGCTTCACTGGCTGGCGAGTTCGCCTGCACTTCTGCCAGCGTGGTCTCAATTTGCGGACCGCGTGGCTGAATCCCTAATGCGACGACCGGATCCTGCTTATCAGGCTCAAACTGCCAGTTACGCAAATCCAGTTGCTTCTGCTGAGTCGCGTCCTCACCAAACCGGGCCACAGTTAATGTCGTGCTGCTGTCGCCGATTTTACCCACCAGCGCCATACGCACAGCATCCCAGTCAGGCGTTTCGATACCGTCAACAGCCTTAAGTTCCATGCCGGGCGTAATTTGAGCTTCTGCAGCGACCGAACCGTTTAAAATTTCACCGATTACCGGGCGCACACCGGGCACGCCGTGAATAAACACAACCCAGTAGGCGAAGATGGCAAAGATGAAGTTTGCGACAGGACCTGCCGCAATGATCGAGGCGCGCTGCCAGACGGCTTTGTTATTAAAAGCCTGATGACGCAGCTCAGCAGGCACGCTTTCGACGCGTTCGTCGAGCATTTTAACGTAGCCGCCGAGGGGAATCAGCGCGATGACAAATTCGGTGCCGTGGCGGTCACGGCGCTGCCAGAGCGACTTACCGAAACCAATGGAAAATCGCTCAACTTTGACGCCACAGCGCCGAGCGACCCAGAAATGGCCAAACTCATGAACGGTAATCAACACGCCCAGCGCAATGATAAAGGCGAAAAAACTCCAGATTATGCTCAACATCTTTGCCTGTCCTTAAAGGGTGCGGAACACCAGCAGCAATAAACAGGCAAACACCGGCACCGCCGCAGTCAGACTATCAATGCGATCAAGCATGCCGCCATGACCGGGGATCAGATTGCCACTGTCTTTGATACCCGCCTCACGCTTGAACATACTCTCAGTGAGGTCACCCAGCACGGAGGCCAGTGTTGCGATAACCGCGCAAATCACCAGTGTTCCGGTTGAGACCGTCAGCGGAGCCAGCGAGGCAAACAGCAGCGCAATCAGCGCCGATGAAACCAGACCGCCCAGGAAGCCTTCCCAGGTTTTGCCTGGTGAGACCTTCGGTGCCAGCTTGTGCTTGCCGAACATCTTGCCAAACATATAGGCACCTGAATCCGCTCCCCACACCAGCAGCAACACAAACAGCAGCCACCAGGCACCGGCGAAGTGATCAGTTTCATAGTGATACTGACGCAGCGCCACCATGCCCCAGAAAAAGGGCACCAGTGTTAATACGCCAAACAGTAAGCGAAGTGGACGCGAATGGCGCCAGAAGGCCGCAGAAGCGGGATAGGTGAGCACCAGCAGCAGTGCCACGACCCACCACACCAGCGATGCCCAAAGTGATGTCGCGATTTGTGGCAGATGCACCGTGTGTTGATAAGGTGGCAGCGTAAATTGCATCAGCGCCAGCAGCAGACCACAAAGTACAGCCAGCCAGACGCGCTGTTGCCGTGATGCCATGCCTGCAAACTGACCCCATTCCCAGGCTGCCAGCATGCAGATAACGATGGTTGTAAGGGCGAAGCCAACAGGCGGTAACCAGAACAGTGCAGCTATTACCAGCGGAATTAATATCAACGCGGTAATCAGACGAGACTTCAGCAAAGGTTACCCCCAGATTGCTCAGGCGCCGCCTGGTGCAGCGCCGCCAAAACGACGCTCCCGCAGAGAGAATGCATTCAGTGCACCTTCAAAAACGTGTTCATCGAAATCCGGCCAGAGCACATCGGTAAAATAGAATTCAGCATAGGCAATCTGCCACAGCAGGAAGTTGCTAATCCGATGCTCTCCCCCGGTCCTTATCACTAAATCCACTGGCGCCAGCTCCTGCATACAGAGCTGCGACGTCAGGCTCTCTTCGGTAATCTGGTCAGGTCGCAGTAATCCTTCCTGAACCTGTTCTGCCAGTTTTTTCACGCCTTCGATAATATCCCAACGGCCGCCATAGTTGGCAGCAATGTTGAGCGTCAGGCCACTATTATTTGCGGTCAGCGTCTCAGAACGGCGAATACGTTCCTGAATACGCGGGCTGAAACGGCTGGTATCGCCAATGACGCGTAAGCGAACATTGTGTTTATGCAGGCTCTTCACTTCACTATCAAGCGCCCAGACAAACAGTTCCATTAACGCGGTGACTTCCTGCGCCGGACGACTCCAGTTTTCACTGCTGAAGGCGTAAAGCGTCAGGGCTTCAAGATTGTTACTGACCGCAAAGCTGACGGCACGGCGTACCGATTTAACGCCCGCTCTGTGGCCTGAAATACGCAATTTCCCCTGATTTTTGGCCCAGCGACCATTGCCATCCATGATGATAGCGACGTGGCGCGGACCGTTTCCCTGCTGGTCATCAGTGTTGTTTTGATTGTTAGACGACATAACGCTTAACCAATTCCTTTCATCAGAAATGCTGTGGTTTCTGAATACATTGCGCCCGATTCAAATCCCGACACACTCTCAGTGCCGGGCCACACCGAATTCGGTGACAGACCGTGAAACGCGAGCCAGCGACTATACCATTTTCACCTGAAGCGAACAAATGGCCTCATAACGATCGGTATTACGACGTGAAGCGCGGCAACATTTCTGTCGCCAGCGCGCGCGCAGTACGATCGATTTCAAGGACAGCGTCCACCGAATCCGGCTCCGGACACACTTGTGCCGCCATCACCGCACTATTAAGCGAGGCAATGTCGGTGAAGCGGATCTGGTGATTCAGGAAAGCCGCGACGGCAACCTCATTGGCAGCATTCAGCGTGGTGGTCGCCGCCTGCCCTGCGTCACAGGCATCGATGGCCAGCTTCAGACAGGGGTAGCGACTGAAATCAGGTTCTGCAAAAGAGAGTGCCGACATGCGGGTAAAATCCAGCGGCGTCACGCCTGCATTGATGCGCGAAGGCCAGGCCATGCTATGGGCAATGGGCGTACGCATATCGGGAGAACCTAACTGAGCCAGCACGCTGCCATCGCAGTATCGCACCATGGAGTGAATCACCGACTGTGGGTGAAGGATCACTTCCATCTGCGCTGCGCTGGCATTAAACAACCAACGGGCTTCAATGTACTCAAGACCTTTATTCATCATGGTGGCCGAATCGACAGAGATTTTTCTCCCCATCGACCAGTTCGGATGTGCACAGGCCTGATCCGGCGACATGGCGCTGAGATCCGCTAAATCTGTGTCACGAAAAGGACCACCCGATCCCGTAAGGATAATCGACTCAATGCCATTATCCCGCAGGTCAGCGTAACCTAACTGATGCTGGATGGTAGCCGGTAAACTCTGAAAAATGGCGTTATGCTCGCTGTCGACCGGTAGTAACTGAGCGTTATGATGACGCACCGCCTCCATAAACAAACGGCCGCAGGTGACAAGTGATTCTTTGTTGGCCAGCAGCACCGTTTTACCGGCACGAATGGCCGCCAGCGTCGGCAGCAACCCTGAAGCGCCGACAATCGCCGCCATCACCTGATCCACCTCATCCAGCGCGGCCAGCTCGCAGGCTGCCTGAACGCCGGAGAGCACTTCAGTATTGACGCTGATTGCTCTCAGTCGCTCACGCAGCGCAGCGGCGGATACCTCGTCTGCCATGCAGGCGTAACGCGGCGTAAAGGCCGCACACTGTTCGGCCATCAGCGCCACGTTATGGCCGGCAACCAGCGCCGTAATCTGATAAAGCGCCGGGTTGGCGCGAACCACCGCCAGCGTACTGGTGCCGATCGAGCCGGTGGATCCCAGCAGAGTTAATCGCTTCATGAGGCTATCCGTGTGAAGTCAGCGTGCCGACAGGCACAATGTAAAACGCCGCCAGATGTCGCATTCATACGAATACCTCTCTGTACGGCGTTTTGTCCGGCAGTGATGGGATTAGAAATCCATCAGCTCCGTCTCTTTTTCTGACAGTGCAGCATCAACTTTCTTGATGTACGCATCAGTCATTTTTTGTACTTCATCCTGCGCACGACGTTCGTCGTCTTCGCTGATCTCTTTATCTTTCAGCAGCGCTTTGATCTTATCGTTGGCATCGCGACGGACGTTACGTACCGACACACGGCCCTGCTCGGCTTCGCCGCGCACGATTTTAATCAGATCTTTACGACGCTCTTCTGTCAGTGCAGGCAGCGGAACACGGATGTCGGTACCGGCTGAACTTGGGTTCAGACCGAGATCGGACTTCATGATCGCTTTTTCGACTGCCGGACTCAGTGAACGATCAAACACGTTGATTTTCAGCGTGCGTGAATCTTCCACAGTGACAGAAGCCAGCTGACGCAGTGGCGTCGGCGTGCCGTAATATTCGACGACGATGCCGTCAAGCAGCGAAGGTGAAGCACGACCGGTGCGCACTTTGCTGATGGTAGTTTTGAATGCTTCAACGCATTTTTCCATGCGCGTGTCAGCATCTTTTTTGATGTCGTTAATCACGTTGAAACCCTTGGATTCGGTTTGACCTGGCCAGTTCCGGCATAACCGGAAGCGGGATCGATAATCATCGATAATCCTGACTGGTGCGCGATGCATTATCATCGCGCTGACAGAATATACCTTATTTTATCTCGCCTCGGGTATTAATGCGTAATCAGGGTGCCTTCTTTTTCACCCATCACTACGCGACGCAGTGCGCCAGGTTTATTCATGTTGAAAACACGGATAGGTAATTTGTGGTCACGCGCCAGGGTAAAGGCCGCCAGATCCATCACTTTCAGCTCCTGATCCAGCACTTCAGCATAGGTCAGTTGCTCATACAGCGTCGCGTCCGGGCTTTTCACCGGATCCGCAGAGTAGACGCCGTCAACTTTGGTCGCTTTCAGCACCACGTCCGCTTCAATCTCAATGCCGCGCAGACACGCCGCAGAGTCGGTGGTGAAGAACGGGTTGCCGGTACCGGCGGAGAAAATCACCACGCGGTTGTTACGCAGCAGGCTGATTGCTTCTGCCCAGCTGTAATTGTCACAGACGCCATTCAGTGGAATCGCTGACATCAGGCGTGCATTCACATAGGCGCGGTGCAGTGCATCACGCATCGCCAGGCCGTTCATCACGGTCGCCAGCATACCCATGTGGTCACCCACGACGCGGTTCATGCCAGCCTGCTGGAGGCTCGCTCCACGGAACAGGTTTCCTCCGCCAATCACCACGCCAACCTGGATACCCAGTTCAACCAGCTCTTTTACCTCTTGTGCCATGCGGTCAAGCACACTCGCGTCGATACCAAAACCTTCAGCGCCTTGCAGGGCTTCGCCGCTGAGTTTAAGCAGGATACGTTGATAAACAGGTTTTGCGTTGGTCGCCATGGTCAGTTCTTCCTGGAAGATTGGGTGTAAAGGAGAAGTAAATTCTGATCGATCATCCGCTTACTGCAAAGAAAATGCTATTGGGATGAAACTGAAAACGTGTCGTCTGTTGCGATTCACAGACAAAAAAGAACCGCCATCTGGCGGTTCTTTCAGAGCATTAAGACTGTTTGGACATTGCTGCAACTTCTGCAGCGAAGTCAGACTCAACTTTCTCGATGCCTTCACCCACTTCGAAGCGGATGAAGTTGATGACGTCAGCGCCCTGCTCTTTCAGAGCCTGGCCAACGGTTTTGCTTGGGTCGATAACGAAAGCCTGACCCGTCAGAGAAACTTCGCCGGTGAATTTCTTCATACGGCCTTCAACCATCTTCTCTGCGATCTCTTTTGGCTTGCCAGACTGCATCGCGATGTCCAGCTGAACCTGGTACTCTTTATCAACCACGTCAGCAGAAACGTCTTCTGGCTTAACGAATTCAGGCTTGCTTGCTGCAACGTGCATTGCGATCTGTTTGATCAGATCTTCGTTAGCGCCTTTCGCTGAAACCAGAACGCCGATACGCGCGCCGTGCAGGTAGCTGCCCAGCTCTGCGCCTTCCAGGATTGCAACGCGACGGATGTTGATGTTCTCACCGATTTTAGCAACCAGTGCAACGCGCTCTTCTTCGAACTGCGCTTTCAGAACTTCAACGTCGGTAACGCGATTCGCTGCAGCCGCTTCCAGAACTTTGTCTGCGAACGCCTGGAAACCACCATCTTTTGCTACGAAGTCAGTCTGGCAGTTAACTTCCAGAATCACGCCGTAGTCGCCAACGATCTTGGTTTTGATTACGCCATCAGCAGCAACGTTGCCTGCTTTTTTCGCTGCCTTGATTGCGCCAGACTTACGCATGTTCTCAATCGCCAGCTCAATGTCGCCGTTCGCTTCAGTCAGCGCTTTTTTGCAATCCATCATGCCAGCGCCAGTACGCTCGCGCAGTTCTTTTACCAATGCAGCGGTAATGTCAGCCATTCCAGAATCCTCGGTTCGTGCCTGAGTACATTTGCACCAGCAGACACTTATTTGCGGAAAATTTACTCTGTCCCGCCGTCCGGTTGGGGGCGTGACAGACTTAGATAAAATAAAGGGGCCAGTATAGGCCCCTTACAGATCACATCTGAATGCTAAGGGCTCTTATGCAGAGCAAACCTTATTAAGCGTTTTCTAAAGACGCTTCTTCAGCTTGCTCAACCAGGTCCTGAGAGCGGCCTTCGCGCACGGTAGTCGCAACGGCAGTCAGGTACAGGTTTACAGCACGGATCGCATCGTCGTTACCTGGGATAACGAAGTCAACGCCATCTGGATCTGAGTTGGTATCAACGATAGCAAATACCGGGATACCCAGGTTGTTTGCTTCTTTGATTGCGATGTGTTCGTGGTCAGCATCAACAACAAACAGTGCGTCTGGCAGACCGCCCATGTCTTTGATACCGCCCAGGCTGTTTTCCAGCTTGGCCAGCTCACGCGCACGCATCAGCGCTTCTTTTTTGGTCAGTTTGTCGAAAGTGCCATCCTGAGACTGAATCTCAAGATCTTTCAGACGCTTGATTGACTGACGCACGGTTTTCCAGTTAGTCAGCATGCCACCTAACCAGCGGTGGTTTACGAAGAACTGGTCGCAGCTCAGTGCAGACTCTTTTACTGCCTGGGCAGCAGCGCGCTTAGTACCTACGATCAGGATCTTACCTTTACGGGAAGAGATCTTGTTCAGTTCAGCCAGAGCTTCGTTGAACATAGGTACAGTTTTTTCCAGGTTGATGATGTGAACCTTGTTACGTGCACCAAAGATGAATGGCTTCATTTTTGGGTTCCAGTAACGGGTCTGGTGACCGAAGTGAACACCAGCCTGGAGCATGTCGCGCATGGAAACAGTTGCCATGATAAAACCTCTAAAGTTTGATTGGGGTTGGGCCTCCATGTATCCCATACGACCGACCTCTTTCAAGGCACCCCGGCGTATGTGTCGATACATGTGTGTTTTATTACACATAATGAGAGTTATGCGTTTCCTGCTGGCCGAGACGGCCATACAGAGAATCGTCGGCGCGCTTTATATCACAAACGGCCGTGGGACGCCAATAAATGATCGCTGACCGAAGCCTGCGCGTTCTCTATTTGGCAGCCCATTTGCTGGCTGCTAACATGACAGCACAGAACTTATTATTGTCGAAAATTTCGACAACTGCGGATTAATTTAATGGCAATTTCAATTAAAACCCCTGAAGAAATCGAAAAAATGCGCGTCGCGGGCCGACTGGCCGCCGAAGTGCTGGAGATGATCGAGCCCCATGTTAAACCGGGTGTAACCACCGGCGAGCTGGACCGCATCTGCCACGAACACATCACGCAGAAGCAACAGGCCGTCTCTGCCTGCCTCGGCTATCACGGTTTTCCGAAGTCGGTCTGCATCTCGGTGAACGAAGTGGTGTGCCACGGGATTCCCAGTGATGATCGCCCTCTGAAAGATGGCGATATCGTCAATGTCGATGTCACCGTGATTAAAGATGAGTACCACGGCGATACCTCGAAGATGTTTATTGTCGGTAAACCGACTATTCAGGGCGAACGCCTGTGCCGCGTCACGCAGGAGAGCCTCTATCTTTCCCTGCGTCTGATTAAGCCCGGCATCCGCCTGCGTGAGTTGGGTCGTGCTATCCAGAAGTATGTTGAAGCGAACGACTTCTCTGTCGTGCGCGAATATTGCGGTCACGGTATCGGCAAGGGGTTCCACGAAGAGCCTCAGGTGCTGCATTACGATGCCGATGATAGCGGCGTTGTGCTACAGGCGGGCATGACCTTCACGGTAGAACCGATGGTCAATGCCGGGGATTACCGCATCCGCACCATGAAAGATGGCTGGACAGTAAAAACCAAAGATCGCAGCTTGTCCGCGCAGTATGAGCATACTATTGTGGTGACGGAAAACGGCTGTGAGATTTTAACCCTGCGCAAAGACGACACGCTGCCTGCTGTGCTCGTCGCCGAAGGGTAATTCCCCCAAAACAGATCAAGCCGGCGCTGAGCCGGCTTTTTTTGGCTAAAAAAGAGAAGAGCTGCATGAGCGTGAGTCTGTCGGAGGATGTGAAAAACGGTCTGGTCGATTCGCCAGCCGAATGGGGTGACGACCAGCTGACCCGCGACATTCTGAAGCCGCGGCTGGAGCAGTTTCAGCAGCATCTGGCTGCCGCGTTTGATGCCGGTGAACCCGTTGAGCCGCTGATAGATGCCCGCACGCTGTTTATCGATCGGCTGCTGCGTCGCCTGTGGCGCTTCTTTGGCTTTGATGAGATGTCGTCAATCGCGCTAGTCGCCGTGGGCGGCTATGGCCGTGCCGAGCTGCATCCGCTCTCTGATATTGATGTCCTGATTCTCAGTCGCCAGCCGTTGGATGAACAGGCTGCGCAGCGCACCAGCGACCTGTTAACGCTGATGTGGGACCTGAAGCTGGAAGTGGGCCACAGCGTCCGCACGCTGGAAGAGTGTCTGCTGGAGGGGCTGTCTGATCTGACCGTTGCCACTAACCTGATTGAATCACGGATGCTGACCGGCGACGTGGCGCTGTTTCTGGAATTACAGAAAAACATCTTCAGCGACGGTTTCTGGCCCTCATCCTCCTTCTTCGCCGCCAAAATTGAAGAGCAGCAGGAGCGTCACAAGCGTTATCACGGCACCAGCTATAACCTGGAGCCGGACATCAAAAGCAGCCCCGGTGGCCTGCGCGACATCCATACGCTGCAATGGGTTGCCCGACGCCATTTTGGCGCCACCACGCTGGATGAGATGGTCGGCTTTGGTTTCCTCACCGAGGCGGAGCGCGGCGAACTCAACGAATGTCAGGCGTTTCTCTGGCGCATCCGCTTTGCCCTGCACCTCTCCCTGCCCCGCTACGATAATCGCCTGCTGTTTGATCGCCAACTCAGCGTAGCGCAACGCCTGAATTACCAGGGCGAAGGCAATGAGCCGGTCGAGCGGATGATGAAGGACTTCTATCGCGTCACCCGGCGTATCGGCGAGCTGAATCAGATGCTGCTGCAGCTGTTTGATGAAGCGATTCTGGCGCTCTCCACCAGCGAAAAGCCCCGACCCATTGATGACGATTTCCAGCTGCGTGGCGATTTGATCGACCTGCGTGACGAGACGCTTTTCACACGCGAACCACAGGCGATTCTGCGCATGTTCTACGTCATGGTGCGTAACGACAGCATCAAAGGGATCTACTCCACCACCCTGCGTCATCTGCGCCATGCACGTCGTCATCTCAAACAGCCACTGTGTCAGATCCCGGAGGCGCGTCGCACCTTTATGTCGATTCTGCGCCACCCGGGCGCGGTCAGCCGGGCGCTGGTGCCGATGCATCGTTACAGCGTGCTATGGGCTTATACCCCGCTATGGGGTCAGATCGTCGGACAGATGCAGTTCGATCTGTTTCACGCCTACACCGTGGATGAGCACACCATTCGCGTGCTGCAGAAGCTGGAAAGCTTTGCCAATGAAGCGACCCGTCCGCAGCATCCGCTGTGCGTCGAGTTATGGCCGCGACTGCCGCAGCAGGAGCTGTTGCTGATGGCCGCGCTGCTGCACGACATAGCCAAAGGACGCGGCGGCGATCACTCTATTCTCGGGGCGCAGGATGCGCTCGATTTCGCTGAAATGCATGGTCTGAACTCGCGTGAAACGCAGCTGGTGGCCTGGCTGGTTCGTCATCATCTGCTGATGTCGGTGACGGCGCAACGGCGCGATATTCAGGACCCGACGGTAATCCAGCAGTTCGCCGAGGTGATGCAGAATGAGAACCGGCTGCGCTATCTGGTTTGCCTGACCGTGGCCGATATCTGCGCCACCAACGAAAGTCTGTGGAACAGCTGGAAGCAGAGCCTGTTGCGCGAGCTCTTTTTCGCCACCGAGAAGCAGTTGCGACGCGGCATGGAGAACAGTCCGGATCTGCGTGAGCGGGTGCGCCATCATCGTCTGCAGGCGCTGGCGCTGCTGCGGATGGACAACATTGATGAAGAGCGACTGCATCAGATCTGGAATCGCTGCCGCGCTGACTACTTCCTGCGCCATACGCCGAATCAGATAGCGTGGCATGCTCGCCACCTGCTGGTTCATGACCTGAAAAAGCCGCTGGTGCTGGTCAGCCCGCAGGCCACGCGCGGCGGAACCGAAATTTTTATCTGGAGTCCCGACCGCCCGCATCTGTTTGCCGCCGTCGCCGGTGAGCTCGACCGCCGCAATCTCAGCGTTCATGACGCGCAGATCTTCACCAGCCGCGACGGCATGGCCATGGATACCTTTATTGTGCTGGAGCCGGATGGCAGCCCGCTCTCACCGGATCGTCATCCGATGATCATTCAGGCGCTGGAACAGGCGATCACTCAGTCAGACTGGGTGCCGCCACGTACCCGCCGTCCGTCGGCCAAACTGCGGCATTTCAGCGTGGATACCGAAGTTAATTTCCTGCCGACGCATACCGACCGTCGTAGCTACCTGGAACTGGTGGCGCTGGATCAGCCGGGCCTGCTGGCGCGGGTCGGTGAAGTCTTTGCCGATCTCGGTGTGTCACTGCACGGCGCACGCATCAGCACCATTGGCGAGCGGGTCGAGGATTTGTTTATTCTGGCCAACAGTGAACGTCAGGCGCTGGACGAAGAAATGCGTAAAGCGTTGCAACAACGGTTGACAGAGGCCCTTAATCCAAACGATAAAGTGTGACCAGACTCGATTTGTAAACATTAATCTCTTTACTTGTGTCGGGCGCTTGTCCGGCATCGCACATGACAGATCAGGAAAAAAATATGCAACAGTTACAGAGCGTTATTGAATCCGCCTTCGAACGTCGCGCTGACATTACACCTGCCAGCGTTGACAGCGAAACCCGTGATGCCATCAACCAGGTGATCTCCCTGCTGGACAGCGGTGAGCTGCGCGTTTCTGAGAAGATCGACGGCGAGTGGGTAACGCATCAGTGGCTGAAGAAAGCAGTGCTGCTCTCTTTCCGCATCAATGACAATCAGGTGATGGAAGGTTCAGAAACCCGCTTTTACGATAAAGTCCCGATGAAATTTGCTGGCTGGGATGAAGCGCGTTTCAAAGAAGCGGGCTTCCGCGTCGTGCCGCCTGCGGCTGTTCGTCAGGGTGCCTATATCGCCCGCAACACGGTGCTGATGCCTTCTTATGTCAACATCGGCGCCTTCGTGGATGAAGGCACCATGGTGGACACCTGGGCGACTGTCGGCTCCTGTGCGCAGATTGGTAAAAACGTTCACCTTTCTGGCGGCGTGGGTATCGGTGGCGTGCTGGAACCGTTGCAGGCAAACCCGACCATTATCGAAGACAACTGCTTCATCGGCGCACGCTCTGAAATCGTTGAAGGCGTGATTGTTGAAGAAGGCTCAGTGATCTCAATGGGCGTTTACATCGGTCAGAGCACCAAAATCTATGACCGCGAGACCGGCGAAGTGCATTACGGCCGCGTTCCTGCCGGTTCCGTCGTGGTCTCAGGTAACCTGCCGTCGAAAGATGGCAGCTACAGCCTCTACTGCGCCGTAATCGTGAAGAAAGTGGATGCGAAGACTCTTGGCAAAACCGGTATCAACGAACTGCTGCGCACCATCGACTGATTTAACTGACGGGCTGGTTTCCAGCCCGTCATCTTTTCTTTACAGTGATTCCCAAATAACATGCTTCGCGACGCGAATTAACTGGTGCGTTTAGTTTTTATCCAGGTCATAATCCGCGCCAGTTAAATCCTGTCGCGCAATGTTCATCCCGCTTATTTATGTCTACAGTTGACGGACGTCATGAACAAATCTGCGCGCTTCTCACTTTTGATGGAAACAACGCTATGTATGACAATCTGAAAAGCTTAGGTATCAGTAACCCGGACGACATTGACCGCTACAGCCTGCGTCAGGAAGCCAACAACGATATTCTGAAGATCTACTTCCGCAAAGATAAAGGCGAGTTTTTCGCAAAGAGCGTTAAATTCAAATATCCGCGTCAGCGCAAAACCGTTGTTGCCGATCACGCGACTCAGGGCTACAAAGAAGTTCAGGAAATCAGCCCGAATCTGCGTTATGTCATTGATGAACTCGATCAGATTTGCCAGCGTGACCAGGTTGAAGTGGATCTGAAACGCAAAATCCTGGATGACCTGCGTCACCTGGAAAGCGTGGTTTCCCACAAGATCACTGAAATTGAATCGGATCTGGAAAAATTAACCCGTAACAGCCGTTAATTTTCTGTCCGACGAGAGAGGCCAGCTTTGCTGGCCTTTTTTATGCCGCAAATCTGTCCTCTACCCCTGCTCATCCAATTGTAAAGCCACATAGAGCAACAGCCTGTCGTCAAAATGACCCAGATTCAGTCCGGTCAGTTCAGAAATCCGGTTCAGCCGGTACTCAAGCGTATTGCGATGAATGAATAGCGCACGCGCGGTGGCGCTCGGCTGGACGTTGTGGGTGAACCAGGCAATCAGCGTACGACGTAGCAAACCGTTATTATCCATGCTCTTGAGTTTCGCCAGTGGCCGGGCAAGCTCATTAGCCTGCCAGCCGCCACGCAGGCTGTCGAGCAATACAGGCAACACCAGATCCTGATAGAAATAGCTGCGCACCTCCGGCATTCGTTGTTTGCCCACCATCATCGTGGTGCGCGCCGTCCTGTACGAGCGCGCGATGCTGCCCGGCCCGGTAAAGAAGTTACCCAGCGCGATACGCATTCGAAGATGACCGCTCTCTTTCATCCGCTGCAGCAACTGTTCGACGCGGCGGCGATGATCATCCTGATCGTAACGTCCATGCCCGTTCAGGGCCGGTTTCAGCACCACCATTTCGGTCAGTGACACAATAGCGATCAGATTATCGCGCTCCGGTGTGGTCAGCAGCGTCTGTAGCTGCTGTAACTCTGACATCGCGCTGTCGACGCCGAGCTGACCGCTATCCACCTCTACCACGGCGACCACTCGCGGCTGATTGAGATCGATGCCCAGCCGCTGTGCCCATTCGGTCAGCTGTGGCGACAGGGTATCGCTGCGTATCAGGTTCAGCACCAGCTCTTCACGCAGACGACTGTCCTGCGCCAGCATATGCAGCAGCCGCGCCTGCTCCAGCATCATCTCTGCGGTCATGCAGACCAGCTCGCCATAGTGCCGCAGCGCCAGTGGCTCGCCGGTCAGACCTATCACCCCGACGATATCACCATCGATGCGCAGCGGCAGGTTAATGCCGGGCCGCACGCCATGAAGATGTTTCGCCACCGCCTCATCGATGTCGACTATGCGCCCCTGAGAGAGCACCAGAAGTGCACCTTCGTGCAACTCCCCAATGCGTTCCCGGTCACCGCTGCCGATAATCCGGCCGCGCGCATCCATCACGTTGACATTGCTGTCAATAATTTTCATGGTGCGCGCCACGATATCCTGGGCCAGCCGGGCATCAAGGTGATAGGTAGCCATCCATTACTCCTGAAAAGAGGGGGGAGAAACAGAATACGCATGCATCGCGCGCAGAACATTGTGCAATTGCACAGAGCCGGACGCTCATTTACCGAATTTGCGGTGGGTATCACACTATGATGTGACAGAAAGCAGGCATAAAAAAAGGCGGACCGCAGTCCGCCTCGTCGTCAGTTGTCGTTTCGTTACTGCATCAGCAGATAGATGCTGCTGTCACCGCGCTTAACATTCAGCGCCAGAACGGCTGGCTTGGTGTCGAGGACTTTGCGCAGTTCGCCGAGGTTGGTTACCGGCTGCTGGTTAATGCCCTGAATCACGTCGCCCTTTTTCAGGCCGATACGCGCTGCGGCACTGCCCGCTTTCACATTATCAACGCGAACACCTTTATCGCCGGTTTCGACATTGCTGAGGTCAGCGCCTTCGATGCCAGTATAGATAGTGGCAGACTGCACTTTGGCCTGGCTGCTCTGCTGCAGCTGAACAGAGACATCGACCGGTTTGCCATCACGCAGCAGGCCCAGTTTCAGGGTGGTGCCAACCGGTAGTGAACCCACTTCTGCACGCAGCGAAGCAAAACTGCTCAGCGGTTTGCCGTTCATCGAAACAATCACGTCACCCGCTTTAATACCCGCTTTGGCGGCTGCAGAGTCTGGCAGCACCTGGCTGACAAAGGCACCACGCTGTGCATCGACCTTCATCGCTTTTGCCAGCTCGGAGTTCAGTTCAGTCCCCTGCACACCCAGCTCACCGCGTTTCACCTGACCAAATTCAACCATCTGAGCCGTCAGGTTTTTCACCATGTTGCTCGGGATAGCAAAGCCGATACCGATGTTGCCGCCATCCGGCGCCAGAATGGCGGTGTTAATCCCAATCAGTTCACCGTTGAGGTTAACCAGCGCACCACCGGAGTTACCCCGGTTAATCGCCGCATCCGTCTGGATAAAGTTTTCGTAGTTTTCTACATTCAGGCCGCTGCGTCCCAGCGCCGAGACGATACCGGAGGTCACGGTTTCACCCAGGCCATACGGATTGCCGATCGCCACGGTGTAGTCGCCGACGCGCAGATTGTCGGAGTCAGCAATTTTCACTGCGGTCAGATTTTTGGCTTCCTGCAACTGAACCAGTGCAATGTCAGAGCTTGGATCTTTACCGATCACTTTTGCGTCATAGCGACGGCCGTCGCTGAGCTGGACCTGAATTTTGGTAGCGTTATTCACCACGTGGTTGTTAGTTACCACATAGCCTTTTTCAGCGTTGATGATCACGCCAGATCCAAGAGCACGGAATTTTTCCTGCTGAGTATCAGGGGCTGGCGCACCGCCGTTGCCGCCCGCACCGTCACCGCTCTGACACATGGGTGAACCCTGGAACGGGGAACCGTCCTGGCAGAATGGCGAATTGTCACCAAAGAATTGCTGAAACTGCTGCGGCATACGCGGGGTTTTCACCGTGGTGGTGCCCTCGACGCTGATACTGACCACAGACGGCATCACTTTTTCGAGCATGGGTGCCAGACTCGGGAGTTGCTGGCTATCGGAAGAGGCCGTTTGCGCAGCAAAAACAGTAACAGGGGCGAGCGCCATGCTCAGGCTTAACGCAAGCGCACTTAACACTAAAGTCTTTTTTTTCATTTTTCGTTTCTCGATAAGATTACTGTTCAGACCATTGCTGTGGTCGAAGGTGAGATAAATGTTTTAGCGCGAAGTTCCTTTAAAAGTTTAAGTCAAAGGTAAAAATTTATTCGCGCTCTTTACAATCGGCGGCTTATTCTACTGCCATTAACCGCCGGTACTCATCCCAGGCATAGAGATCGGTCATCCCGCTGATATAATCCTGAATCAGCCGGAAGCGATAATAACGTTCCCACAACAGCCGCTGATATTTATGTTCGACCACAAGGGTACGCATCTTTTGCAAATAAGCTTTACGATGTTTACCGGAGAGCTTATGAAAAAGCCGGGTTTCAATCGGATGCTGACGCAGGAAATCTTCATTGATCAGCGTGGTAAAAGCCTCATAATTCAGGCGCATCAGCGGCTGATAGATCTCCAGCAGCCCCTTGATTACCCGGTATCCCTGTAACTCCAGCTGCTCGACTTCAGAGTGGTTAAAGACCTGCTGGCGGGCAACAGTTTTAAACAGTTGCAGTAAGCGGCCCTCTTCACCCTCATCTTCCAGAAGCGCGTGATTAAAACTTCCCTCGAATATAGCAGGCAGATTATCAACGAAACGTTTCACAGCGTAACTTACCAGCACGCTCTGAACATTTACGCGTAATGACATAAAAAATTGATCACTGCGGCTTCGGCGTTTTTTACTGCAGGCTTCACGCCAGGCTTCGCCAATAGTCCGGCTGAAAGCGTCATTATTTTTAACCGGCCCCCAGGCTTTATTGAGAAACTCAAACAAACTCTCAACATTAAAGATATCTTTTTCTACAGCATCGTCCAAATCGGCAATACAATAGGAGATATCATCGGCCGCTTCCATTATATAGGTGAGCGGAAAGCGATGGTGTTCTTCCATATTGGTGGCAGCACGCAAATCCGCAATATAATCCTGCTCAGAGAGGTAAAAGCCGGGTTTCTTCATTAATACGCTAAATTCGGCGGGCTTTTCCCCCTGCCACCAGGCAGGTGCGGTATATTTCAGGATGCAGGCGACCTGGGAATAACTGAGATTCAGTTGCAGCAGCGTATGTACCATGCGAATGGCCTGCGCATTGCCTTCAAAATGACAGAGATCCTGGCGGATCATGGCATTCAGCTGATCAAAGGCTTTACGCTGCTCCTCTCCTTCGACGCCCGCCACCAATGGATCCACCAGTTCGGCTGAGAGGTTCTCTTCAAACCAGTCGTTGATGGCTGCCTCGCCAAAATGGCCAAACGGCGGATTGCCGACGTCATGCAGCAGACACGCCATCTCAATCAGACTTTCAAACGCGCCTTCCATCTCATCCAGACCATACAGCGCCAGCCCGCCCTGCATCTTGAAGGTTTGCAGGATCTCTTTGGTGATGTAGCGCCCGGTCTGCTGCACCTCCAGCGAGTGCGTCAGGCGGGATCGGACGGCGGCGTTGCGCTCCAGCGGAAAGACCTGGGTTTTCTGCTGCAAACGCCGGATGGCGGCGGAGTTGATAATCCGTCCACGGTCGCTCTCAAAATGGCGGGTAATGTAATATTCGCCTTCCGGATCTTTTCGACTGTTATAAGGGCGCGAGAAGCTGATCTTCTTCCTGAAATTGATCGCCGACATGAATTACCCCTTACTTTTTCGTGAATTAATCCCCTGAATGCCATGGTAGACTATGCCCTAAATTTTGATTCTTTACATTAACGGAACTCATTATGAAAGCAGGCATTATTGGCGCGATGGAGCAGGAAGTGACACTGCTGCGCGACAAAATTGAAAACCGTCAAACGCTGACACTGGCGGGTTGTGAAATCTATACCGGCACCCTGCAGGGCGTTGAAGTGGCTCTGCTGAAATCGGGCATTGGTAAAACCTCTGCCGCGCTGGGTACCACGCTGCTGCTGCAGCTCTGCAAGCCGGATGTGGTGATCAACACCGGATCGGCGGGCGGTTTAGCGCCGTCATTGAGCGTCGGCGATATCGTGGTATCAGATGAAGTGCGTTATCACGATGCTGACGTCACCGCTTTTGGTTACGAGCCAGGTCAGATGGCGGGTTGTCCGGCCGCGTTTGTGGCAGACAGCAAGCTTATCGCGGCGGCCGAAGCCTGCATTAAACAGCTGGACCTGAATGCCGTACGCGGTCTGGTAGTGAGCGGTGATGCCTTTATCAATGGTGCCGAGCCGCTGGCACGCATTCGTCATCTGTTCCCGCAGGCGATTGCCGTTGAGATGGAAGCGACCGCTATCGCTCACGTCTGTCATCAGTTCCAGGTGCCATTTGTGGTGGTCCGCGCAATTTCCGATGTGGCCGATAAAGAATCGCACCTTAGCTTTGATGAGTTCTTAAGCGTTGCAGCGAAGCAATCTTCGCTGATGGTGGAGAACCTGCTGGCGCATCTGGCGCGTGGCTAAAACGCTGCTGTTCTGCTGGCTGCTGCTGTTGAGCGGCAGCCTGCTCGCCTCCCCACCCCGTGTTATTACCCTCGCCCCTCACCTTACCGAACTCGCCTTTGCTGCCGGGATTACACCGATTGCGGTCAGCGCCTGGTCCGACTATCCGCCACAGGCGAAACAGATTGAACAGGTCGCCAACTGGCAGGGCATCAAGGCCGAACGTATTCTGCAGCTCAAGCCGGATCTGGTTTTAGCCTGGCGTGGCGGTAATCCGCAGCGACAGATTGATCAGTTACAGCAGCTCGGCGTGCCGGTTAAATGGATTGATCCGTTGACGCTGGATGAGATGTTCACGGCGCTGGCCGATCTGGGCCGCTGGAGTCCCAGACCGGAGCAGGCGGCAAGCGCCGCCCGACAACTGCGTGAGCAGGAGGCCGTGCTGCGACAGCGCTATACTCATCTGACTGCGGTTCCGCTTTTTTTGCAGTTTGGTCAGCAGCCGCTGTTTACCGCCGCCAGAGCCACGCTGCAGAATGAGATTATTACATTGTGTGGCGGCAGGAATATCTTTGCTGACAGTCGCGTCAGCTGGCCGCAGGTCAGCCGTGAGCAGGTGCTGATGCGCCATCCTCAGGCCGTAGTGACAGCGGGCGGTGCGCAACAGGCGGAGAACATCCGTGCGTTCTGGCGGCCGCAGCTCACCGTGCCAGTTATTGCGATTAATGAGGACTGGCTAAGCCGGCCAGGTCCGCGATTGCTGCTGGCGGCGCAGCAACTCTGTGCGGCCCTGCATCCCGATGAATAAATCGGCGAATTGATTAAAGTCACTGCACTTTTTGCCGTTAATCAATACCAGAGACGAACGGGCCACGTATGCTCACCGTCCTTTTAGCGCCACGGCGCTTTTTTAAAACACCAGGAACCTTATATGACCAGAGCACTGCTGCTGGCCATAGGGCTAATGATCGCCGGACCTGCCTTCGCGGGATCGATAAATGGCTCTATAGGCGCCAGGCTTGTCATTTATTCACGCTGTGAAATCAACACGACTAACGGTCAGCCCGCGCCGCAGATCAACTGTGGCAGACAGGCAGGCGCTCAGCCACGCGTCACCCATAGTCAGATTCAATCGCAGGGAAGTCTGAAGCAGAGTAACCGGCTGGTTACAATAGAATGGTAAACGAGGCCGTCACGGTGACGGCCTGCATTATCAGATACTGAAGGAAGAGCCACAGCCACAGGTAGTTTTGGCATTCGGATTGGTCACGATAAAGCGCGATCCTTCCAGGCCTTCCGTGTAATCCACCGAACCACCCACCAGATACTGCAGACTCATCGGGTCAACCACCAGTGCGACGCCCTGCTTTTCAATCGTCATGTCGCCATCATTCATCTGGTCGTCAAAGGTGAAGCCATACTGGAAACCACTGCAACCGCCACCGGTGATATAGACGCGAAGTTTCAGCGCCGGGTTCTCTTCGTCGGCAATCAGGTTCTTCACCTTGGTGGCTGCGGCGTCGGTAAACTGCAACGGCAGTGCTACTACTTCATCACTCATGTTTTACTCCGGTAAACGCCCAGGTCAGAAAACGACCTTAATTACACTATTATCAGCCAGCACCTCAGCGCAATCAAGCTCTGCCCTTCGCACTCTGTGCCGCTTTCACTCCTGTTAAGGGCACAGAGGGTGAATCAACCTTTCGTCTGCTGCCCCTCTTCCGTAGAATGACGCAATATTTTTCTGAAACGCTGGAGCCGAAAATGAGTAAGTCCGAACAACTGTTTGCCGAGGCACAACGCCTGATCCCGGGTGGGGTAAACTCGCCAGTACGCGCATTTACCGGTGTGGGCGGCGTTCCACTGTTTATTGAGCACGCTGATGGCGCGTATCTCTATGACGCCGATGGCAAAGCCTATATTGACTATGTCGGCTCATGGGGTCCGATGGTGCTGGGCCATAACAACGCAGCGATCCGCAATGCCGTGATCGAAGCGGCCCAGCGCGGCCTGAGTTTTGGTGCCCCGACCGAAATGGAAGTGACCATGGCGCAGCTGGTGTGTGAGCTGGTGCCGAGCATGGAGATGGTGCGGATGGTTAACTCCGGCACCGAAGCGACCATGAGCGCTATTCGTCTGGCGCGTGGCTTTACCGGCCGCGATAAAATCATCAAGTTTGAAGGCTGTTATCACGGCCATGCCGATCATCTGCTGGTGAAAGCCGGTTCCGGTGCCCTGACGCTGGGTCAGCCAAACTCGCCGGGCGTACCAGCCGATTTCGCTAAACATACCCTGACCTGTACCTTTAACGATCTCGACTCGGTGCGCAACGCCTTCGAGCAATATCCTGATGCCATCGCTGCCATCATCGTCGAGCCGGTCGCTGGCAACATGAACTGCATCCCGCCGCAGCCGGCGTTCCTGCCAGGCCTGCGCGCGCTCTGTGATGAGTACGGCGCACTGCTGATTATCGATGAAGTGATGACCGGTTTCCGCGTCGCGCTGGGCGGCGCACAGGCTCACTACAATGTGCGTCCTGACTTAACCTGCCTCGGGAAAATAATCGGTGGCGGTATGCCAGTCGGCGCATTCGGTGGCCGTCGCGAAGTCATGGCCGCGCTGGCACCGACCGGCCCGGTTTACCAGGCGGGGACGCTTTCCGGTAACCCGATCGCTATGGCTGCGGGTTTTGCCTGCCTGACACAGATCGCGCAGCCCGGTACTCACGACAAACTGGATGCCCTGACCCGTAAGCTGGCAGAGGGTCTGCGCGAAGCAGCACAACAGCAAAATATCCCGCTGGTGATTAACCATGTTGGCGGGATGTTCGGCCTGTTCTTCACCGATGCTAACAGCGTGACCTGTTACGCCGATGTGACACGCTGCGATGTGGAGCGCTTTAAAACCTTCTTCCATCTGATGCTGGAGGAAGGCGTTTACTTTGCGCCATCAGCTTATGAAGCAGGCTTTATGTCGCTGGCTCACAGCGAAGAAGATATTCAGCGCACTGTCGACGCGGCGCGTCGTTGTTTCGCGAAGCTGTAATTTCGGCAGCGTTAAAGATGAAGACCGGCTTACGCCGGTCTTTTTTAACCTGAGCGCCGCAGCAGCCAGATAAAGTAAGGCGCACCTAAAAACGTCGCCATCAGTCCGGCTGGGATTTGATCCGGAAACGACAGCATCCGCCCGCACCAGTCAGCCAGCACCATCAATCCTCCCCCCAGCAATCCAGACAGCAGCAGTTGCGGCAAGGCCCGCCGGAAGCCCAGCATGCGCGCCATATGCGGTGCCATCAGTCCGACAAAGCTCAGCGGGCCGATAGTCAGTGTCGCACTGGCGGTCAGCGCGGCGGCCAGCAGCAGCAGACTCAGCCGCGCGGGCGTTAACGCCATGCCGGCCGAGCGTGCAGTGGTACTTCCCAGCGGCAGCAGCGTCAGCCAGCGGCTCGCCAGCGGTGCCAGCGAGACCAGCAGCAGCGCACAGACAGCGCTCTGAATCGCCTGACTGCCGCTGATGTTATAGGTCGAGCCGGAGATCCAGCTCAGCAGCCCGCCCATACGCGGATCGCCGCTCGCCAGCAGCAGCATCAGCAAGGTGACAAAGGCGCTGTTAAGCGCCATGCCCGCCAGCAGCATCCGCTCTGGCGAAAAGCCGCCACGACTGGCTACCGCCATGATCACCAGCAGCGTCAGCGCAGCCCCCACCGCCCCGGCGGGCAGCAGCCATGCCATCGCATCGCCCGGCACAAAGAACATCATGACGACGACACCACAGGCAGCACCCGAACTGATGCCCAGCACTTCCGGGCTGGCCATGGGATTGCCGGTCAGCCGCTGAATCAGACTCCCTGCTACGCCCAGCATCAGACCGGTCACCAGCGCAGCCAGCACGCGCGGCGCGCGCCACGGCAGTAGCGACTGCAGCATCTCGCCCGCTGACCAGATCCAGCCCTGCGCATCACGCCCAAACGCCAGACCACCCCACGCCAGCAGGGCCAGAACAGCAAGACCAATCAGCGCCCAGCGCAGCAGGTTCTGTCGTTCGGCGGGCACGTGGTCACCCTGATTGAGAGCAGGCGGCACCGAACCGGTACGCAGTCGCGGCAGCAACCACAGCAGAATCGGTACGCCGAGCAGCGCCGTAGCCGTGCCGGTCGGGATATCGCGCCAGTGCGCGCTAAGCCATAACACGCAACTGTCGGCCAGCCACAGCAGCAGCGCGCCTGTCAGCGGTGCCAGCAGCATCCGGCTGAGGAGCCTTCTTCCACCCAGCAGCTTCGCCAGCAGCGGCGCAAACAGCCCGATAAAGCCGATGATACCAGCGACATTCACCAGCTGTGCGCTGAGCAGAATCGCCAGCCCGAGGCCACCGATACGCGCGACAGAGAGCGCCAGCCCCAGGTTTTTTGCTACACCATCATCCAGCCCCATCAGCGTCAGCGGACGCAGCAGCGCCAGCGCCAGCACAAACGCCAGCAGCAGGCGCGGCCAGAGTTGCTGCACATTCTCCCAGCTCATCTGATTCAGCGCGCCGCTGCTCCACAGAAACATGTTTTGCAGCTGATCGTGATTAAAAATAGCGAAGATTTGATTCACCGCGCCGCTGTAGAAACTCAGCACCAGCCCGGCCAGAATCAGCGTCACCGGCGACAGACGTTTGCCCCAGGCCACCCCAAACACCAGCGCGGCCACCAGCAGCGCACCACTAAGCGCAGCAAACTGTTGTGTCAGCGCCCCGCCCGGCAGATGCCACAGCGTCGCCACGGTTATGCCCAGCTGTGCGCCGGAAGAGACACCCAGTGTGGTCGGCTCCGCCAGCGGATTCCGCAAGATCTGCTGAAACAGCAGACCGGCAAGACCCAGCCCGGCGCCCACCAGCAGCGCCAGCGCCGTGCGCGGTAACAGGCTGTAGTGAAACACCATCTGCGGCAGGCTATCGACCGCCGGTGACCAGAATGCCTGCCACCACTCTGCCTGTGGCAGCGCCTGGTGCAGATTAACCAGCGTCAGGCTGAGTGAGAGCAGAAATAGCAGGCTGAGGAGGCCTGCGGGAAACAGAGCATGGCGCATCAGTGCGTCTCCAGCGCGCGTTCCAGCACGCGAACAAAGTGCAGCGCGGAGAGCGTTGCACCGTAATACCAGACCGCCGGGACGCGCTGAAAGCGTCCGGTGCGAACAAACGGCATAGCCTGCCACAGCGGGCTGCGCATCAGCTGCTGCATCTCCGCGTCGTTGTCATGCTCGAAACAGATGACCTCTACATCTCCGGCCTGCGCCAGTTGTTCAATGCCGATCACCGCGCTGCCCCAGAAGTTGGTCTCACCCTGCCAGCCATTTTTCAGGCCCAGCAGGGTCATCACTTCCAGAAACAGACTGTTTTGGCCGAAGGTAATGGCGTGACGACTGTCGAGCAGCGACATCAGCAGAATCGTGCGTCCGGCATAGGGTGCCAGCCGCTCGCGGGCCGCCGCCAGTTGAGCATCGACTTCGCGCAGATGCTGCTCCGCCCGATCGCTTACGCCGAGGCGCGCCGCCAGCTGACGCAGTGATGCGCGTGCGGCGGTAAAGGGTTTCCCGTCGCCGCTGTGAAGGTCGAAACCCATGATCGGCGCGATGCGTGTCAGCTTCTCTTTAGGCGGGCCGTAGCCGTTGGAGCAGAGGATCAGCGACGGCTGCATTTGCGCCATCAGCTCAAGATTGGGTTCGGTGCGCAGCCCCACATCGATCACGCCCGCAGGCAGCGGCGGCTCTCCTACCCAGATGTTGTAGTTATGCAGATCGGCCACACCCCAGGGCGTGATACCCAGTGCTATCAGCAGTTCGGTGGGAAGCCACTCCAGTGCAATAATCCGGCCCGGATTTGGCGTGGCGGCACGCAGAGGAAGTGCGCAAAACAGTGGCGAGACCGCCAGCGCCAGCAATAGTCGGCGGCGATAAAGATCGGGCATCATCCTTTCCTTAACAGACAAAACTGACCGGCGCGCCGCCCTGCGGATGCGGTAAAATGCCCATCGGGATGCCATAAATCGCACCGAGCACCTCAGGCTGCATAATCGCCGCCGCGTCACCTTCGGCAATCATTGTGCCCTGACGCAGCGCCACCAGATGATCGCAGTAGCGTGCTGCCATATTGATATCATGCAGCACCGCAATCACGGTTAAGCCGCGCTGCTGGCTCAGATCTTTTATCAGCGCCAGCACCTCAACCTGATGGGCGATATCCAGCGCCGACGTCGGTTCATCCAGCAGCAGACAGCGGCTGTTCTGCGCCACCATCATCGCCAGCCAGGCGCGCTGACGCTCACCGCCCGACAGGCTATCCACCAGCCGACCCGCAAAGGGATTCAGCCCGACCTGGGCAATCGCATCCTCTACCCGATCGCGGTCGTCCTGTCCGAACCGTCCCAGCGCGCCGTGCCAGGGATAGCGGCCAATCGCCACCAGCTCCCGCACTGTCATCCCTTCAGCGGCCGGTAACTGCTGCGGCAGATAGGCCACCTCGCGAGCAAAGGCTTTGCTGTTCCAGCGCCCAACCGGCTGCTGATTCAGCAGCACCTCTCCACTGCTGGCAACATGATGACGCCCCAGCATTTTTAACAGCGTCGACTTACCGGAGCCGTTGTGACCAATCAGTGCGGTCATTTTACCCGGTGGAAAGGTCAGCGAGAGTGGCTGAAGGAGAGTACGGCCGGGCACCTCAAAACTGGCGTTTGCCAGCGTAAAGGTCGCCTCTTCTGCGTGCGGATACGGCATGGTTATCCCTGTGAACGAACGGGCGCCGGAGCGCCCGGTTAAATCAGAACCTGAAGGTCGCAGTGCCAACAATCTGGCGTTCCGCACCCCAGTAGCAGGCGTATTCACGATAGCAGCTGGCGACATACTCGCGGTTGAACAGATTGTTGACGTTAACGCCCACCGTCGAGCCAGGCAGACCGAAACGGCCAAGGTCATATTTCAGCGCCGCATCCACCGTGGTGTAACCAGCAACCTTAAAGTTCTGGTTCTGCTCGGTGCCGGTGCTGTAGAGACCCTGGCTCTCGCCGACATAACGCACACCCGCGCCCACCGTCACACCCGAAAGGGCTGTCTCGTGGAAGGTATAGTCGCTCCACAGTGAGGCCATATGTTTCGGCACCTGCACCGGCGTTTTGCCTTTGAGCTGGGTGTCTTCGGTATATTCCGCATCGGTATAGGTGTACGAGGCCGTCAGGTTAACGTTGGCATTGAGCGCCGCTTTCGCTTCCAGCTCTACGCCGCGCGACCGGATTTCACCGCTCTGCACGCTGAAAAGAGCTCGATTTGGGTCGGGATCGGCAGTCAGGTTTTTGGTTTTGGTCAGCTGATAAAGCGCTGCGGTGAGCACCACCGGGCGATCTTTAGGTACATATTTCACGCCCGCTTCATACTGTTTAGCGCGTGACGGATCAAACGCCTGACCGTCAAAGGTCGAACCCGCGTTTGGAATAAAGGCTTCGCTGTAGCTGAAATAAGGTGCGATGCCGTTATCAAACACATAGTTCACACCGCCGCGCCAGGTAAACGCCTGATCGTTCTGGCGATCAACGCTATCCGCTACCCGATCGTAAACCGAGTTCATGGCATAGTCGTATCGGCCGCCCAGCGTCAGCACCCAGCGGTTCCACTCCATCTGATCCTGCGCATAGAGGCCGGTCTGACGCTGCTTGTTGAGATGCTGATAAGGACCAAATGGCGTTACGCTGTTATCGCCATATTGCGGATTTACCGCATTCAGATTCGATGCCGAGCCAAACTGTGCGTCGATATCATTGCGGGTACGCTGGAAGTCCACCCCCAGCAGCAGCGTATGATCAACCTGGCCGGTGGCGAATTTCGCCTGCGCCTGGGTATCGACCGCCAACTGGTTGAGCTGCTCTTCTGAAACGGCCGAACCTCGCGTGATTTGCTGAGTCTCCGGCAGGAAACCGTTGCCGTAAATACTGCGGTAATTGGTGCGCAGGTCGGCGTAACGCAGGTTCTGGCGCAATGTCCAGGTGTCGTTGAGACTGTGCTCGGCGTTATAGCCCACCATTTTGGTGGTGCGTGAAATCTTGTTGCTCTGCTCGCCTTCATCAAAGTTGGTCGGCAGTTTGTACTGGCTGCCATCGGCGCGGGTGATAGGCACTACGGTGCCCTGACGCGGCAGCCAGCCGTAATAGCCGGTTTCTGGCTCGTTCTGGAAATAGGTCAGCAGGTCAACGCGGGTGCGATCGTCGGGACGCCAGCTGAAAGCCGGAGCGATGGTGTAGCGCTTCTCTTTATTCATCGCCTGCTGCGCATCCTGACTGCGCGCCTGACCGGTCAGACGATAGCTGTAGACGCCGTCATCATCCAGCGCGCCGCCAAAATCAAATCCGGTCGAAAAGAGGTTATCGTTGCCCATCTGGAACTGGACTTCACGCAGGGTTTCCTGGGTCGGACGCTTGCTCACCAGCGAAACCACACCGCCAGGATTGCTTTTGCCGTAGAGCACCGACACCGGACCGCGCAGCAGCTCGGCGCGCTCCAGGAAATAAGGGTCGATGGCAAACTCAGAGTAGTTATCCCCCTGCAGTTTCAGGCCATCCATATACTGATTGGTGTTGGTTTCGCTGAAGCCGCGAATCGACAACGCATCAATCACGTCTGAGCTGCCGCGGTTACCGGTCAGCACGCCAGGCGTGTAGTTAAACGCCCCTTTCACGCTGGTCACGTTGCGCATCTCCATCTCTTCGCGGGTGACCACGGAGACTGACTGCGGATTTTTTTCAATCGGCGTATCGGTTTTGGTACCGGTGGCACTGTGTTTGGCTGCCACGGTCGGCGCCGGACCCCAGGCGCTTTCCGCCTCGACGCCGCTGCCGCCATCCGCCGAGACCACCATGGTCTCCGGCTGTGCGGCGTAAAGCGAGGTGCTCAGGCTCAGTGAGATCATGACGCCCAGAAGTGGTCGGGAAAATGTTTTTTTGGTGTTGTCTGCAAAAGTCGTTCGCGCATTCATAAAAAGGTGTCTCTTAAAAAGGCTCAGGAGAGCGAATCGAAACGATAATGATTATTATAACGGATTAGATAATATGCGAACTTCAGCGGGCACTGCAAGAAGAAATCCCAGTAGTGACGCCGTTTGCAGGGCGATTGATGCGTATTGATCAGAAACAAAAAAAGGGCGCCGAAGCGCCCTTTTTAACCTGTCTGACTGATTTATTTGCCAAACATATCTTTAATCCAGCCTGCTACGCCGTCGCTGTCTTTCTGCTCCTGCGGTTGCTGGGCCGGTTGTTGTTGCGGCTGCTGTTGCTGCTGTTGCTGATCGAACAGCTGTTGCTGCTGCTGAACCTGCTGCTGCTGTTGCTGACACAGCGCGTTCGGATCCAGCGCCCACACTGGCAGAGAACGCCAGGTGCTGCTGCCCGTGCCACAGACAAAGTTACCGGCCGAATCCACATTCATCAGCGATACATCTTCCGGTGGTGTCAGCTGCAACGGCATCGGTGCCTGAATGTCGAGGTAGCGACGATAGAGCTGCATCGCACCGCTGGCACCATAGAGTTTGGTCGGCTGATTGTTATCGCGTCCCACCCATGTGATCGCCACTTCTTTGCCATCAATACCGGCAAACCAGCTGTCGACCAGGTCGTTAGTGGTACCAGTTTTACCGGCCAGATGCGCATTCGGGAAACGCGCGCCCAGCGCACGGGCGGTACCGTGGTCAGCGACCTGCTGCATAGTGTAGAGCGTCAGATAAGCCGCCTGCGCCGGTTCAACACGCTCTGCCTGCGGATAGCTCTGATAGAGCACACTGCCATCTTCCGCAATCACCGAACGCACTGCTGACAGTGACGCGCGGTTTCCGCCGCTGGCGATCGACTGGAACGCCTGCGCCACTTCAACTGGCGTCAGGTTCATGGCACCCAGCAACATCGCCGGAACCGGATGTAGCTGATCTTTCGGCACACCCAGCTTGCTCCAGGTATCGACTACCGCATCCAGCCCCAGCGTCATACCGAGGTTAACCGTCGGCACGTTCATGGAGTTGGTCAGCGCATCCACCAGCATCACTTTTCCGCTGAAGCGACGATCGTCGTTCATTGGTTTCCAGATGCTGCCGTTGGGCTGCTTCAGCGCAATCGGCTCATCGGCGATCCAGCTGTTCAGCCGGTAACTGTTTGGCTGGCTCAGCGCGGTAAGATAGGTCGCCGGTTTCGCCAGTGAACCGATAGAGCGGCGCGCCTGCAGCGCACGGTTGTAACCGGCGTACTGTGGATCGGCACCGCCAACCATGGCACGCACTTCGCCGCTGAAGCGGTCAACCACCACCATCGCAGTTTCCAGATCTTTCAGGCCACGCTGTTTTTTCAGCGTCGGAATGCCATCAATTACCGCTTTTTCGGCCGCATCCTGTGACACCGGATCCAGCGTAGTGAAGATCTTCACGCCGGAGAGATCTTTCACCTTGTCGCCCAGTTTCGCCTGAAGCTCGTTACGCACCATCTGCATAAAGGCAGGCTGCGGCGTGATCACCCCCCCCTTCGGCTGGACGCCCAATGCACGCGCCGACAGCATGTCATACAGCTCCTGGTCGATCACTTTCTGCTGCTGCAACAGGCGCAGCACCAGGTTGCGTCGTTCCAGCGCCAGTTTCGGGTTGCGCCACGGGTTATAGAGCGACGCCCCTTTCACCATGCCGACCAGCATCGCCTGCTGATCGAGACTCAGCTCATCAACCGGACGGCCGAAGTAGTAGAGGCTCGCCAGCGGGAAACCGCGAATCTGATCGCTACCCGCCTGACCGAGATAGACCTCGTTAAGGTAGAGCTCCAGGATACGATCTTTGCTGTAGCGCGCATCCATGATCACGGCCATATAGGCTTCACGCGCTTTACGCCACAGCGAACGCTCGTTGGTGAGGAACAGGTTCTTCACCAGCTGCTGCGTCAGGGTACTGCCGCCCTGCACCGCTTTCCCGGCCGTGATGTTCGCCAGGAAGGCGCGACCAATGGAGTACGGGCTGATGCCATCATGCTCATAGAAATGGCGATCTTCGGTGGCGATCAGCGTATCGACCAGCAAATCCGGGAAACCGGCACGTGGCACGAAGAGACGCTGTTCACCATTCGGCGACTGCAGCATGGTGATCAGGCGCGGATCGAGGCGGAAAAAGCCAAAATCACGGCCGGTTTCGAGGTTTTTAATCTCGCTCAGCTCATCTTTCGTGAAGCTCATGCGCGCGTGGATCTGCCCCTCTTTACTGTCGGGGAAATCAAACGGGCGACGCAGCAAATCGATGGTGTTGCCCTTCACCGAAAACTCGCCAGGGCGGGTAATCCGGGAGACTTCGCGATACTGAGTCCCTTCCAGCAGCGCCACCATTTCACTTTTGTTGTAGGCCATGCCCGGTTCCAGGCTGACCATGCGGCCATAGACGGTGGCGGGCAGTTGCCACACTTTACCGTCAATACGGCTGCGAATTTCTGAGTCGAGGTAGATGCCCCATGCGACCATGACCACCACAAACACCAGGAACAGCTTGATTAACCATCCCAGCCAACGGCGTTTGCCGCGCGGCGGTTTTCCACCTTTACCTTTACGTGGCACCGGCGCTTCCTCCTCGTCATCATTAAAATCGTCCTGATCGATATCCTGTTCGATATCCCTGCGTCGTCCCCGGCCCGCACTGCTGCGCGGCGGCAACGGTTTACCTTTGCGCCCTATTGGTTCGCGATCGTTCCCAGACATTACTTTTATTCTCCAGGCAGTGCTTACGGCAGCGCCGCTACTCTAACTGCTTTCTTGCGTGCCGCATGGCAGAACCCTCTGAATTCGATCCAGCGGACTCAACCTTGCGGGGACATTTTCCTGGTTCGCCTTGTTGGCAAGGCGTTGGCCGGATCCTCTGGCCAGGGATGTTTAGGATAACGTCCCTTCATCTCTTTCCTGACTTCCGGCCAGGCACCGCGCCAGAACGCCGCCAGATCGCGGGTGATCTGCAACGGACGCTGGGCGGGCGATAACAGCTCCAGCACCAGCGGAATGCGTCCTTCCGCGACGGTGGGATTAGTCGCTTCGCCAAACATCTCCTGAATCCTGACCGCCAGCGCGGGCGGCTTGTCCGCATCATAGCGGATCGGCAGCCGGCTTCCGGTCGGCACAGTGTAATGAGTTGGCAGCACAGTATCCAGCCGCTGACGTTGTGACCATGTGAGTAAATGTAAGAGTGCCGTGGTCAGGTTCACAGCCTGCAGGCTGCGAAGATCGCGCACCGCTGACATCTGCGGCAACAGCCACTGCGGCAGGCTCTCGAGCAACGTCTGATCGTCAGTGGCGGGCCAGCTCTCATCCGGCAGCCACTGCGCCGCACACTGGATGCGCAGACGCAGCTGTTCGGCGTCCGGCGTCCAGCCCAGCACCGACAGACCTTTTTCGGCGATCCAGCGCAGCATGGCCGCGTGGAGCACGTCCGGTTCCGGGCGCGCCATCGGCTGGGTCTTCAGTATCAGCGCGCCAATCTGCTCACGTCTGAACGCGCGCAGCGTGCCTTTCTCTTCGTCCCACTCCACTTCGGTCCGGCGCTCAATCAAAGCAGGCTGCTGCTGGCACAGCGATTCAATATTGACCGGCAGCGCCAGCAACATGCGGGCATCCGGCGTGGTACTGCCCTGCAGCAGGGCGGGCGCAATCAGCCATTCATTACGCGTCAGGCCATCCTGCTCATCCAGTCTGGCACCCAGCCCGTTGGCAAGCTGATAGCGACCACTCTGGTCGCGTCGCCGCGCCAGCCGATCGCCAAAGCCCACCGCCAGCAACACAGCGAAACGGTCTTCATCGACGTGCCCGCCACGGATTTTAAGCCGCTGCTGCCACTGCTGCGCCCGCCGCTGCCATTGTGACTGAGGCCGATGCAGGGCATCCCGCAGATCGGCACTGCCGCTGCGCGGAGGGTCTTCCAGAATAGCGACCAGCAGCGCGGCGCTGGCGACCGCATCCGGCTCATCGCCAGCGGCACAGAGCATAGCAGCCAGTCGGGGATCGCAGCCCAGCTGCGCCATGCGCCGACCCAGCGTGTTGAGCAGGCCGTTGCTGTCCAGCGCATTCAGGCGGGTTAGCTGCTGTTGCGCCGCGTCCAGATTTCGGGCGGGTGGCAGATCCAGCCACTGCAGCTGTTGCGGCTGGATACAGCCCCACTGCAGCAGATCCAGCCACAGCGACGAGAGATCGCTGTTCACGATTTCCGGTTCGCTCTGCGCCGCCGCACGGGATGCCTGCTCCTGCGGCAACAGATGCAGACAAATTCCCGGCATCAGTCGCCCCGCGCGACCTGCGCGCTGGATCATGGATGCCTGGCTGATTCGCTGGGTCTGCAGCCGCGTCACGCCGCTGCGCGCGTCAAACAGCGCGCTGCGCTCCAGCGCACTGTCGACCACCAGCCGGATCCCCTCAATGGTCAGGCTGGTCTCGGCGATATTGGTGGCAAGCACCACCTTCCTGCGTCCGATGGTGGCAGGCAGAATCGCCCGCCGCTGCGCCGCCAGCGGCAGCGCGCCATAGAGCGGCGTCAGATCCACATCATCGCTGATGCGTGATTCCAGCTCACGCCTGACCCGCTCGATCTCCGCCACGCCCGGCAGAAATAGCAGCAGCGAGCCGTCTTCGTCGCGCAGCAGCTGGGCGACTTCACGCGCCACCGCCTCTTCAAAACGCACGTTCTGATTCAGCGATGCATAACGCCGCTCGACCGGATAGCTGCGTCCTTCTGAGACAATTAATGGCGCATCCGGCAGCAGCATCGCCAGCCGGGCATTATCCAGCGTGGCGGACATCAGCATGATTTTAAGATCGTCGCGCAGCCCCTGCTGCACATCGAGCAGCAGCGCCAGCGCCAGATCGGCCTGCAGGCTGCGCTCGTGAAACTCATCAAGGATCACCAGCGACACGCCCTCCAGCATCGGATCGTGCTGAAGCATGCGCGTGAGCATCCCTTCGGTAACGACTTCAAGCCGGGTCTGTGGCCCGACGCAGCTTTCGCCACGCATCCTGAACCCCACCGTGGCTCCCGGCTGCTCACCGAGCTGCTCCGCCAGCCGCTGCGCGACATTACGCGCCGCCAGACGACGTGGCTCCAGCATGATGATCCGCCCCGGCAGCGCCGCCTGCTGTAACAACTGCAGCGGCAGCCAGGTCGATTTGCCCGCACCAGTGGGGGCGGCCAGCAGGATTTGAGAGGCGTCGCGCAGTGCCGCCAGGATGTCAGGCAGCACCGCGCTGACCGGTAAATCGCTCACAGCAAACTCCGCTTCTGCCTGTGCTAAGATGGCGCGCATTGTAGCACGTGATATTTGCCGGAGAGCGCCATGGCGACACAACGCTTATTTTTTGCCATAAGCCTGCCTGACGAGATGCAGCAGCAGCTGGTGCGCTGGCGGGCCGACACCTTTCCTGCCCAGGCGGGCCAGCCGGTGGTCGCAGCGAATCTGCATCTGACGCTGGCGTTTCTGGGTGAGGTCGCTCCTGAAACCTCACAACGCCTGCAGACGCTGGCCTCCCGCATTGAACAACCCGGCTTTGATCTCGATCTGGATGATGCCGGTCACTGGCCACGTCCAGGTGTTGTCTGGCTCGGCTGCCAGCGTGCGCCACGCGGGCTGCTGCAGCTCGCCAGCCTGCTGCGGGCGCAGGCCGCCCGGCATGGCTGTTACCAGAGCCCCCAGCCGTTTCATCCGCACATCACGCTTTTACGCCACGCCACGCAGCCGGTTGCGTTACCGCCACGCGGCTTTCACTGGCGTTTTCGCGTCTCTACTTTTTCCCTGTTTGCCTCTGAATATGCCCGGGGCCGCACCCGCTACCGCACTCTGGCCAGCTGGCCGCTAATGTCTCAGGATCCACATGCACTTCTCTCCTCCTCTTAAACCCGCCAGCCTGATCAGTCGTTATAAACGTTTCCTTGCCGATGTTATGACGCCGGAAGGTGAGGTTCTGACGATCCACTGCGCCAACACCGGCGCCATGACGGGCTGCGCTACGCCGGGCGATCGGGTCTGGTATTCAACGTCCGGCAGCCTTACGCGCAAGTATCCTCACAGCTGGGAGCTGACAGAAACGCAGCAGGGCCACTGGATCTGCGTGAACACCCTGCGCGCTAATCAACTGGTGGGCGAAGCGCTGGATCAGGACAGGCTGCCCGCACTGGCGGGGTATTCCCATCGTCAGGCGGAAGTGAGATATGGCAGTGAAAAAAGCAGAATTGATTTCCTGCTCAAGGCAGATCCACGACCCAACTGCTATATTGAGGTGAAATCCGTAACCCTTTTACATGAAGGAAAAGGTTATTTTCCGGATGCGGTGACGATTCGAGGACAGAAGCATCTGCGTGAACTGGCAACAGTTGCGGCAGAGGGTCATCGGGCCGTTTTGTTGTTTGCCGTTTTGCACTCGGGGATTGAGGACGTTTCCCCGGCACGCCACATTGATGCGGCGTATGCAGAACAACTGGCTCAGGCGCAGAAGGAAGGCGTAGAGATTTTAGCGTATCAGGCAGACTTATCGGCGGAGGGAATGTTTCTTAAATCGCCGGTCAACGTAACCTTGTAATATCTTTTGCAATTTTATGTGTTAAGAATGTTCTGAGCTAAGGGCTGATTACGCTGTTCCTCACAGGCTTGTCAAGGTGTGTTCATGAAGAATTGCCAACCCTGACTGCTTCTGTTATTTATAGCGGCCTGTTTTTTTCCCCAATGGGGGATCGATGTACCCCGCAGACGTCAAATGCAGGATGGCAGCAACGCCCCTGCGAGACGAAAGTCAAAGGGTATAGTGCGTGTTATCCAGGAGAAGCAACATGCAAGAAGGTCAAAACCGTAAAACATCGTCCCTGAGTATTCTCGCTATCGCCGGTGTTGAACCTTATCAGGTGAAACCTGGTGAAGAGTATATGAACGACGCGCAGCTGACCCATTTTCGTAAGATTCTGGAAGCCTGGCGTAATCAATTGCGGGACGAAGTCGATCGTACCGTATCGCACATGCAGGATGAAGCCGCTAACTTCCCGGACCCGGTTGACCGTGCCGCGCAGGAAGAGGAGTTCAGCCTGGAGCTGCGTAACCGCGATCGCGAACGTAAACTGATTAAAAAGATCGAGAAGACACTGAAGAAAGTTGAAGATGACGACTTCGGTTATTGCGATTCCTGTGGCGTTGAGATTGGTATCCGTCGTCTCGAAGCACGTCCTACTGCCGATCTCTGCATCGACTGTAAGACGTTAGCAGAAATTCGTGAGAAACAAATGGCCGGCTAATGCCGCGTCCAGCCTGTTACCACGCAGTGGAACAATCGCTGTTTTGTCCGCTGCGTGGTCACTTCTGAATCCTATGTCATCCTCCTGTATCGGTCGCTTCGCCCCTTCTCCCTCTGGTGAACTCCATTTTGGCTCGCTGATTGCTGCCCTGGGCAGTTACCTGAGCGCGCGCGCGCAAAACGGCATCTGGCAGGTGAGAATTGAAGATATCGATCCGCCACGGGAAGTGCCGGGTGCCGCCAGCCGTATTCTGCATCAGCTGGAACACTATGGTTTAACCTGGGATGGAGAGGTGCTGTGGCAGTCACAACGTCATGAAGCCTACCGGGAGGCGCTGGTCTGGCTGCAGCAGCATCGTCAGAGCTACTTCTGCACCTGCCCGCGACGTCGTATTCAGGAGATTGGCGGTTTCTATGATGGCTACTGTCGTGAACGGCAACGCGGACCGGAGAATGCCGCGCTGCGTTTACGCCAGCATGCGCCAGTCTTTGCGTTTGACGACCAACTACGGGGTCGCGTGGAGGCCGACAGGCGTCTGGCACAGGAAGATTTTATTATTCATCGCCGTGATGGCCTGTTTGCCTATAACCTGGCGGTGGTGGTCGATGATCATTTTCAGGGCATTACCGAAGTGGTTCGCGGCGCAGATTTGATTGAGCCGACGGTGCGGCAGATTGCGCTCTATCAGCAATTTGACTGGCCGGTGCCGGCCTGGCTGCATCTGCCGCTGGCGCTAAACCACGATGGCAATAAGTTATCGAAGCAGAATCATGCACCTTCGCTGCCGGATGGCGATGCCAGACCGCTGCTGGTGGCAGCATTACGTTTCCTCGGACAGCCTGTTTCAGTCGGCTGGCAGGACTTAACGCAGGACAAACTGCTGTCTGATGCGGTAGAGCAGTGGAATATCGCTTTGATGCCGCAACAGAACGCCCTGAAACCGGATGCATAGACAACAGCATTCTCAAACGGTTCTCAACAGGCTATGATTAGCCGCTGATTTTACCTACACCCTAATTGCCACTGTCGAGGTGTCCCATTTTTACCCGAGTAGCTAATTTTTGCCGAAAAGTCCTGAAGCGTGATGAAGAGGAAGCCCCTGCAGAGGTTGAACCAGTACGTCTGATGGCCATCATCCCTCGTGAAAGCCACAACATCTCACGTAAAGACATCAGCGAAAATGCCCTCAAAGTGCTCTATCGCCTGAATAAAGCCGGTTATGAAGCCTATCTGGTAGGCGGTGGCGTGCGC
This sequence comes from Pantoea sp. RCC30.1, assembly GCF_058148845.1. NCBI lineage: Bacteria > Pseudomonadati > Pseudomonadota > Gammaproteobacteria > Enterobacterales > Erwiniaceae > Pantoea > Pantoea sp. RCC30.1. The sequence goes on from NZ_JBXUHX010000006.1 coordinate 59,886, forward strand.
GATTTGCTACTGGGGCAAAAACCTAAAGATTTCGACGTGACCACCAATGCCACGCCTGAGCAGATGCGTAAGCTGTTCCGCAACTGCCGCCTGGTCGGCCGTCGTTTCCGTCTGGCACACGTGATGTTTGGTCCGGAAGTGATCGAAGTCGCCACCTTCCGTGGACATCATCAGGCGGAAGAGCCTGAAGAGGATCGCAACAGTTCACAGCGCGCCCAGAGCGGCATGCTGCTGCGCGACAACATCTTTGGCTCTATCGAAGATGATGCGCAACGCCGCGATCTCACTATCAACAGCCTCTACTACAGCGTGGCTGATTTCAGCGTGCGCGACTATGTCGGCGGCATCAGCGATCTCGAACAGGGCATCATTCGCCTGATTGGCGATCCGGAAACCCGCTACCGCGAAGATCCGGTCCGCATGCTGCGCGTCGCGCGTTTTGCCGCCAAACTCAATATGAGCATTGCGCCGGAAACTGCCGAGCCGATTCCGCGTCTGGCCTCACTGCTGCGTGATATTCCACCTGCGCGCCTGTTTGAAGAGTCGCTGAAGATGTTGCAGGCGGGCTACGGCTACAGCACTTATCTGAAGCTGTGTGAATATCAGCTGTTCCAGCCGCTGTTCCCGACGCTGGCGCGCAACTTCACGGAAAACAGCGACAGCCACATGGAGCAGATGCTCGCTCAGGTGCTGAAAAACACCGATAACCGTATTCATAACGACATGCGCGTGAATCCGGCGTTCCTGTTTGCCGCGATGTTCTGGTATCCGCAGCTTGAAACGGCCGAACGCATTGCGCAGGAGAGTGGCCTGACCTACTTCGAAGCCTTTGCGATGGCGATGAACGATACGCTGGATGAAGCCTGCCGTGCGCTGGCGATTCCGAAACGTATTACCTCGCTGATCCGCGACATCTGGCTGCTGCAGTTACGCATGTCGCGCCGTCACGGTAAACGCGCCTGGAAACTGATGGAGCATCCGAAATTCCGCGCCGCTTACGATTTGCTGGCGCTGCGTGCAGAAGTCGAAAATAACCCGGAACTGCTGCGCCTGAGCCAGTGGTGGGGTGAGTTCCAGGTGGCTGCACCGCCCCATCAAAAAAACATGCTGAATAACCTGGGCGACGATCCGGTGCCGCGCAGTAAATCGCGTCGTCCGCGCCGCCGTCCTTCCGCACCGCGTCGTGACAATCAAAACGCCTCATGACACGGGTTTACCTCGCGTTAGGCAGTAACCTTGCCGATCCGCTGCATCAGGTTGATGCAGCGCTGACCGCACTGGATGCGTTGCCGCAGACGCAACGCATCAATACCTCTCCGTTCTACCGCACGCCGCCTTATGGCCCGCCGGATCAGCCCGATTTTCTCAATGCCGCCGTGGCGCTGGAGACCGATCTCAGTGCAGAAGCACTGCTTGACCATACCCAGCGGATAGAGCGGGAGCATGGCCGTGTGCGCAAGGCAGAACGCTGGGGCCCGCGCACGCTGGATATCGATTTGATGCTGTTTGGTGATGCGGTGATCAACACGGAGCGGCTGATTGTCCCGCATTATGATCTGCTGAACCGCGCCTTTATGCTGGTGCCGCTGCTGGCGATTGCGCCGGACGCCCGCCTGCCGGATGGCCGCGCACTCAGCCCCCTCCTCACCTCTCTCGACAGCAGCAGCATCGTGCTGTGGCACGGCTGATCAGACAAACGCAACTCTCTGATTCCGCTCTCTCACGCTATCCAGTAAACTGCGCCCATCAGAATTCCTGAGTTGAGAGCGCCATGAAACCCACCACGATTTCACATCTGCGTCAGGCGAAAGCCAGCGGTAAAAAATTCGCGACGCTGACCGCCTACGATTTCAGTTTTGCCCGCCTGTTTGCCGATGAAGGCATTCAGGTGCTGCTTGTGGGTGATTCTTTAGGGATGACGGTGCAGGGGCATGATTCCACGCTGCCGGTCACGGTCAGCGATATTGCCTATCACACCGCTGCCGTGCGCCGTGGCGCGCCACAGGCTCTGCTGCTCGCCGACCTGCCGTTTATGAGTTATGCCACGCCAAAGCAGGCCTTTGAGAGTGCCGCGCAGCTGATGCGTGCCGGTGCCAACATGGTGAAACTTGAAGGCGGTAGCTGGCTGGCTGAGACCGTGCAGATGCTGACCGAACGCGCCGTGCCGGTGTGTGGTCATCTTGGCCTGACCCCGCAGTCGGTGAATATCTTTGGTGGCTATAAAGTGCAGGGCCGTGATGAAGCCGGAGCCGAACAGCTGCTGGCCGATGCGCTGGCTCTGGAAGCCGCTGGCGTACAGCTGATGGTGCTGGAATGCGTGCCGGTGTCGGTGGCGCAGCAGATTACCGGCGCGCTCACCATCCCGGTGATTGGCATCGGTGCCGGTAACGTCACCGATGGTCAGATTCTGGTGATGCATGACGCGCTGGGCGTGACCGGCGGCCACATTCCCAAATTTGCCAAAAATTTCCTGGCGGAGACCGGCGATGTTCGCGCGGCGATTCGCCACTATATCGCCGAAGTCGAGGCCGGTACCTACCCGGCGGCAGAGCACAGTTTCCAGTAATCCAGGAGAGTCACCGTGTTGATCATTGAAACGCTGCTGATGCTGCGCCAGGAAGTCCGTCGCTGGCGCCAGCAGGGTAAACGCATTGCGCTGGTGCCCACCATGGGCAACCTGCATGAAGGTCATCTGACGCTGGTGGATGAAGCCCGGGCGCGCGGCGACATCGTCATTGTCTCGATCTTTGTCAATCCGATGCAGTTCGATCGCGCCGATGATTTAGCGCGCTACCCGCGCACACTGCAGGAAGATTGTGAAAAGCTGAACCGCCACCAGGTGGATGTCGTTTTTGCCCCCTCACCGGCTGAAGTTTATCCGCAGGGCGCACAGAATCAGACCTTTGTTGAGGTGCCGGTGCTCTCTTCCCTGCTGGAAGGCGCGACGCGTCCAGGCCATTTTCGTGGCGTGGCGACCATCGTCAGCAAACTGTTTAATCTGGTGCAGCCCGATATTGCCTGTTTCGGTGAAAAGGATTTTCAGCAGCTGGCTATCATTCGTAAGATGGTGGCCGATATGGGCTTCGACATTGAGATTATTGGTGTGCCAACCGTGCGGGCTAAAGATGGCCTGGCACTAAGTTCACGCAACGGCTACCTGACAGCCGATGAGCGTAAGCTGGCACCTTTGCTGAGCCAGGTGATGAACCAGATGGCTCAGCGACTTGAAAATGGCGAGCGTCAGATTGACGAGATCATCGAGACCGCCAGCGAGGCATTGCTGGCGCAGGGATTGCGTCCTGATGGCCTGGCGATTTGTGATGCGGAAACACTGCAGCCGCTGACGGTGGACAGCCAGCGTGCGGTCGTGCTGATGGCTGCCTGGCTGGGTAAAGCCCGCCTGATTGATAATCAAACCGTTGACCTGACGCTTTAATTCCCTCTGCTGCAGGTTATTTTATTTCTCTGACAAGGTTTCTGGCTATGATTCGCACTGTTCTGCAAGGCAAATTGCATCGCGTCAAGGTGACGCAGGCGGACCTCAATTATGAAGGTTCCTGCGCTATCGATCAGGATTTCCTGGATGCTTCCGGCATTCTGCAATATGAAGCCATTGATATTTATAACGTCACCAACGGTCAGCGCTTTTCCACCTACGCTATCGCGGCTGAGCGCGGCTCGAAAATCATTTCGGTCAACGGTGCAGCAGCCCGCTGCGCCTGCGAGGGCGATATATTAATTATCTGCTCCTATGTGCAGGTAGAGGATGCCGAAGCGCGTCAGTGGCAGCCTAAAGTCGCCTATTTTGAAGGTGACAACCAGATGAAGCGTCTGGCGAAAGCACTGCCAGTACAGATCGCCTGATTAATCGATCACCTGAAAAATAAGGGCCGTCCGTAAAACGGACGGCCCTTTTCATTCCTGCTGCAGTAATTAAACCGGTTTGGTTGTCATCGGCTTCGATGACTTTTTCATCGTAAAGAGGAAATTAAACCAGCCGTGTTTTCTCATCAGACATAATGTCCAGGGCAGCGCCAGCGCCACCAGAAACGCCGAAATAAACTTCAGGTCATTAATCCAGGCTGACGGGCTTTCAAACTTCACAATCTTACTGAAGAACTGAATCGCCAGATAATGCGACAGATAGAAGACAATAGAATTGACGCCAATGTAGTAGACCAGTTCAGACTTCAGCTTCAGCGCAATCCAGACAAAGAACGGAACCGACAATAGTGCCAGCGGTGATAATAGCGCCTGGGAATGACGTTCCAGTAAAAAGATATTCAGGCAGGAGAGCAGCACAAAACTCATTACTGAAATCAGCAGCGTCGGGCCATGCTGCACTTTCTCCGCAATATCCACCTGCTTTCTCACCACGTAATCGCCGAGATAGAAGAAGACAAACAGATAAAGGGATTTGTTGATGTGTGTATTGTCGAAGCTGGCAAACACCCCATCCGCCTCAATCGCCGGCAGCGCCCAGCTCAGCGTCATACAGATGGCAAACACCAGCAGGAACGGCAGGTGGCGGGCAAAGATAATCACAATAAAGAAGATAAACAGTGAATGCAGGAACCAGGTCATATCACCGCCACCGGTCAGGTGGGAGAGAATAATATTCATCGGTGATTGCGGCGTATTTGCCATTGAGCTGAACAGGATTTTCAACCCGCCGTAGACTGTAACCCAGACCACAAATGGATAGAGAATACTGCGCACCTTGTTATTAAAAAAAGGACCCAGGCCTTTTCTTAACCCGGCATCGACAAATAAACCTGAAACAAAGAACATCAGCCCCAGTCTTACCGGTGCCAGCATCTCATTTAACAGGCCGCTAAAGGCGGTAAAATGTCCGGCGTTATTATGTACGGCAATAGTGCTGTGCAAAAAAATGATTGCGAGAATACTCAATCCCCGCAGATTATCGATCCACGTTATACGATTCATCTTTTCCTGCCTTTGATTAAAAACTGGCCCTGATTCGGATACCATTTTTCTTATTAAGAAGACTCTTAACCTACTCATTCATCCCTGAGCAGAGGAATAACCTTATTCCGGCGCTATTCTGATAATTCATAATCAAATAAACAACAGCCAGACTTTAAGGCTATTCTTAAAATATATTTAACAGTTAAGAATCATTAAGATAGCGGAATGTGTCAGAGTATTATCAGATAATGCTTAGGGTTAATTTTTGTGAAAAAGGATGTGAGTGAGGCCGCAGGCGGCTTCAGAGGCAGAAAGGAAATGACGAAGCGGGTTTCAGGGCGATTTTTAAGACCAGACAGAACCGTAGTTACGGATGTTTTTCAGGCAGCAAAAAAAAGCCACGCCCTTATCGCAGCGTGGCCCTTACCATTCAGGTTAACGTCAGGTGCGTAATCCGCGCCCGCGCTGTATCAGCGCATAGACCAGCCAGTAGAACACCAGAATAAAGGCCACCAGTACCGAGAGCGTAAACACCAGCGGCACATCGTTAATGCCCAGGAAGCCATAACGGAATCCGCTAATCATATAAACGATTGGATTCAGTTTAGAGACAGCCTGCCAAATCGGCGGCAGCAGACTCAGCGAATAGAATACGCCGCCCAGATAGGTCAGTGGCGTCAGCACAAAGGTCGGGATCAGGCTGATATCGTCAAAGGTGCGGGCAAACACGGCGTTGAGCAGACCGGCCAGTGAGAACAGAATCGCGGTCAGCAGCAGCGTGATCGCTACCATCGACCAGGAGTGCACCTGGAACGGCACAAAGAAAAGCGAGATGGCCGTCACCAGAATGCCGACGCAGACACCACGCGCCACGCCACCGCCAACATAACCGGCAATGATAATGTGGGTCGGCACCGGTGCAACCAGCAGCTCTTCAATGTTGCGCTGGAACTTGGCGCTGAAGAACGACGACGCCACGTTGGCATAGGCGTTGGTGATCACCGCCATCATGATCAATCCCGGCACGATGAACTGCATATAGCTGAAGCCGTGCATCTCACCGATGCGCGACCCGATCAGGTTGCCAAAGATGATGAAATAGAGCGTCATGGTGATCACCGGCGGCACCAGCGTCTGGATCCAGATGCGGGCGAAACGGTTAACCTCTTTGGCCCAGATACTCTTCAACGCCACCCAGTACAAATGTGTCATGCTTTTGCTCCTGTTTTTCCCTGCGTCGTCAGGCCAACGAACAGCTCTTCCAGACGGTTGGCTTTATTGCGCATACTCAGCACCTGCACTCCCTGCGCACTCAGCTGGCTAAAGACGCTGTTCAGGCCTTGCTCACGCAGCACTTCCACTTCAAGCGTTGAGGTATCGGTCAGCCGGTACTGGAACCCTTCCAGCGTGGGCAGCGGACTGCGCGGTGCCAGATCCAGGATAAAGGTTTCTGATTTGAGCTTGGACAGCAGCGCTTTCATCGAGGTGTTCTCCACCAGCTCACCGCTCTGGATAATGCCGATGTTGCGGCACAGCATCTCCGCCTCTTCCAGATAGTGGGTGGTGAGAATAATGGTGGTGCCCTTGGCATTGAGATCTTTCAGGAACACCCACATTGAGCGGCGCAGTTCGATATCCACGCCAGCCGTCGGCTCATCCAGAATCAGCAGCTTAGGCTCATGCATCAGCGCACGGGCGATCATCAGACGACGTTTCATGCCGCCGGAGAGCATGCGCGCACGTTCGGTGCGTTTGCCCCACAGATCAAGCTGCTTCAGATACTTCTCCGCCCGCTCATTGGCTTCACGACGCTCAACACCGTAGTAACCCGCCTGGCTCACGACAATCTGCATCACCGTCTCAAACGGGTTGAAGTTAAACTCCTGCGGCACCAGGCCGAGCTGGCGCTTGGCATTCACCACATCTTTTTCCAGATCGTAGCCAAACACCCGCACGCTGCCCTCGGATTTATTGACCAGCGAACTGATAATGCCGATGGTGGTGGATTTACCGGCACCGTTTGGTCCCAGCAAGGCATAAAAGTCACCGGCTTCAACATTCAGATCGATGCCCTTCAGCGCCTGCACGCCGCCGGGATAGGTCTTGGTCAGCCGGGAAAGTTCCAGTGCATAAGTCATTCTGCATCCATACCCTGTTTTGTTGGCATTGCAATGCCGTTTAAATTTATCAGGCCCTGGCATATAGTACGCGCGCGCACTTTAGCGCAGTAACCGGTCGCTCAACGCCATGACAGACATTAATACCCTGATCAGAAACAACCGCGAATGGTCAAAATTACTGGTTGAAGAAGATCCCAGCTTTTTTGAGCGGCTCGCCCAGGCACAAAAACCGCGCTTCCTGTGGATTGGCTGCTCTGACAGCCGTGTTCCTGCCGAACGTCTGACCGGACTGGAACCGGGCGAACTCTTTGTTCACCGTAACGTCGCCAATCTGGTAATCCACACCGATCTGAACTGTCTGTCCGTGGTGCAGTACGCTATCGAAGTGCTGGAAGTGGAACACGTTATCGTGTGCGGCCACTACGGCTGCGGCGGCGTGCAGGCGGCGATGGATAATCCGGAGCTGGGATTAATCGACAACTGGCTGCTGCACATCCGCGACCTCTGGTACAAGCATAGCGTGTTGCTGGGGGAACTCCCGCCGGATAAGCGCCTGGACAAACTGTGCGAAATCAACGTTATTGAACAAGTCTATAACCTGGGTCATTCGACCGTGCTGCAATCTGCCTGGAAGCGCGGCAAGGATGTCTCCCTGCACGGCTGGGTATACGGCATTCAGGATGGCTGTCTGCGTAACCTTGATGTCACGGCAAACAGCCGGGAGATCCTCGAACAGCGCTACCGTCACGGTATTGCTAATCTGCGGATGAACGGCGAGTCCTGAGCCGATCGCGGCGTAAAGCGCGACATAGCCTACACCAGGCAACCGGTGCAGGCCTTGGAAGAATGTGCGGTCAGAGCGGTATCAGGATTCCAGCGGCACCACTTTGCCGATATAAGGCAGATGCCGATAGTGCTGAGCGTAGTCGATACCAAAGCCGACCACGAACTCATCCGGAATCGCAAAGCCGACATACTCGACGTTCACGTCGACTTCACGGCGCTCTGGCTTATCCAGCAGGGTACAGATCGCCAGTGATTTTGGCTGACGCAGTTGCAGAATCTCACGCACTTTGCTCAGGGTGTTACCGGAGTCGATAATATCTTCGACGATCAGCACATCCTTGCCACGAATGTCTTCATCCAGATCTTTCAGGATTTTCACATCACGCGTGGTGGACATGCCGCTGCCGTAACTGGAAGCCGTCATAAAGTCGACTTCATGCGGCACATCAATGGCGCGACAGAGATCAGCCATGAACATGAATGAGCCGCGCAGCAGCCCCACCAGCACCATATCGCTGCCGCTGTCGCGGTAGTGCTCGTTAATCTCTTTGCCCAGTTCAGCGATGCGTGTGGCGATTGCCTGTTCAGGGATCATCACTTCAACAGTGTGTTTCATTGCGTTCAGCCCGGTTACGTCAGAAAAGCCCCGAAGTCTATCACAGACGCAGCCGTGACGGCTGTGCAGGCCCGTAAGCAAACGATTACGTCGCAAAATTATTACCGGCAGCCTGCGGGTAACTGAAATGCGCATTACCTTAGAACATTCTGGCATTTACCAGCATGATTCGCTGCGTGGTAGCCTTTATCCAATAGATCGTTACCCTACTCGCGCCGCTGGCCGGAGATCACAATGACTTCATCTTCAAGCAAAAAAACGCATATCGGCGACAGGCCGCTGCACCCTGAAACCCAGATGCTGAACTATGGCTACGATCCCCGCCTCTCTGAAGGTGCAGTGAAGCCACCGGTGTTTCTGACTTCGACCTTTGTCTTTGACAGCGCCGAAGAAGGGCGGGATTTCTTTGATTATGTCTCTGGTCGTCGTGAGCCGCCGGAAGGCAAATCGGGCGGGCTGGTCTATTCCCGCTTTAACCACCCGAACAGCGAAATTGTTGAAGATCGGCTGGCGGTCTATGAGCAGGCAGAGAGCTGTTCGCTCTTCTCTTCCGGCATGGCCGCCATCTCCACAGCCCTGCTGACATTTGCCCGCCCGGGCGAGGTGATCCTGCATTCCCAGCCGCTCTATGGCGGCACCGAAACCCTGCTCAGCAAGACGCTGCACAATCTGGATATCAAAGCAGTGGGTTTCAGCGACGGCAATGATGAAGTCAAAGTGCGTGACGCCGCCCGGCAGGCGATGGCCCAGGGCCGGGTGGCGGTGATTCTGATTGAAACTCCGGCGAACCCCACCAACAGCCTGGTGAATATCCGTCTGATGGCGCGCATCGCCGATGAGATCGACCAGCAGCAGGGTTCACGCCCGATTATCGCCTGTGACAACACGCTGCTCGGCCCGCTGTTCCAGCAGCCGCTGACGCTGGGCGCGGATCTGTCGCTCTACTCGCTGACTAAATATGTGGGCGGTCACTCAGACCTTATTGCGGGTGCGGCGATGGGCAGTAAGGCGCTGATGGCAAAAGTGCGCGCCCTGCGCAGCGCAATCGGCACGCAGCTGGACCCGCACTCAAGCTGGATGCTGAGCCGCTCGCTGGAGACGCTGTCGCTGCGGATGGAGAAAGCGTTTCACAATGCGGAAGCGGTCGCGGCGTTTCTGCGCGATCACCCGAAGGTGGCGAAACTGCACTGGCTGCCTTATCTGGATGCGGAAAGCGCCGAAGGGAAAACCTATCGCGAGCAGTGCAGCGGTGCGGGTTCGACCTTCTCATTTGATATCACCGGCGGCCAGCCTGCTGCGTTCCGTTTTCTCAACGCGCTGTCGCTGTTTAAGCAGGCGGTGAGCCTGGGCGGTACCGAGTCGCTGGCCAGTCATCCTGGCAGCACCACCCACTCCGGCGTGCCGCAGGCGGTACGTCAGCGTATTGGTATCACCGACGCCACGGTGCGGCTGTCGATTGGCATCGAGAACGCCGGTGATCTGATTGAAGATATCAAACTGGCGCTGGATCAGGCGTAATCAGCTCACGGTAAAGCCCAGCATCATCCCGGTATCTTCATGCTCCAGCAGATGGCAGTGGGCCATGTAAGCGTGTTCGGCGGCGGCGACATAGTTGAAGCGCACCAGCACTTCACTTCGCCAGCCGTCGACATTCACCATATCTTTCCAGCCCTGCCGATGCGGGGCGGGCGGTTTGCCGTTCTCGGAGAGAATACGGAACTGGGTGCCGTGAATGTGGAACGGATGCAGCATGGCGTCGCCTTCCCCTGAAATCGTCCACTTCTCATAATCACCCAGCTTCACCGCAAACGACGGCCTGGTCATATCAAAGGCCTGACCGTTGATCTTGTTGCCGTTGCGGAAATCGTAACCGGCGGGCGGCGTATTGCCGTGCATGCTGTGATCCATACCCTCCATGTTTTCCATCGGCGGCATCGACTCTGCCGTCGTTTTCTGCGGCGGCGTCTGCGGCATCGAATGATGACCGCCCTTGCCCATCGCTTTCTCGCCGTAGCGCTGCATTAATGCCTGCATCCCCTGCTGATCCAACTGCGGGTCCATCATCAGCTGCAGCCAGCGTGTCATCAGTCCGTCGGTGGAGGGCAGTGCGGGCAGCGTCGCCAGCTGATCCGGCAGCGTGGCGCTGGCCATCACCCGGAGCGGCAGGATCTGCACCAGTGGCAGCGGCTGGTCAAAAGGCGGCAGCGTCATGCCCATCTGCTCCGTCGGCAGCGTAACCAGATCAAACGCTTTACCGTCAGAGGTATCGATCATCACCTCGAAACGCTCACCCGGCAGGATCGGCAGCGCGTCGAGCTTCACCGGCTCAGCCAGCAAGCCACCATCACTGGCGATCACATAGAGAGGACGTTTATCACTGGCGGCAACATGCAGAGAACGGGCATTACAGCCGTTAAGCAGCCGCAGACGCAGCCAGCCGCGCGGCACCGCATGCTGCGGATACTGCACGCCGTTGGTCAGCATCATGTCGCCAAACCACCCTACCGCGGCGCGCATCACGTCGAGCTGATAATCGATACGGTTGCCCTCTTTAGTCAGCTGCTTATCCTGGAAAATCAGCGGCACATCATCCACGCCCCACTGCACAGGAAGCCGCAGCGTTCCGCTCTCTTTATCTTCCAGCAGAATCAATCCCGCCAGCCCCTGTGCCACCTGATGCCCGGTCTTACCGTGCAGATGCGGGTGATACCAGCAGGTCGCAGCAGGTTGATCGGGCGTGAAAGAGACCTGACGCGAACCGCCTGCCGCAATCACCGCCTGCGGGCCGCCATCCACGGCGCCAGGGATTTCCAGCCCGTGCCAGTGCAGGGTGGTCGCTTCGCTGAGCCGGTTATGGATGTTCACCGTCACCGGTTTGCCACTCTGCATCTTCAGCACCGGCCCCAGCAGGCTGCCGTTATAGCCCCAGGTCGGTACCGCTTTGCCATTCCACTGCGTGGTGCCTTGCATCGCGGTAAGGCTGTAGCTGCCCCTGGCATCGGGTTCCAGCAGTGACGGAATCGGCAACAGCGGACGGGTAGCCGCCATCAGCGGACGGCTCCAGAGCGGCAAAGCTCCGGCTGCACTCAGTGCGGCAGTGAGTTTCAGGAAATGGCGACGTTGCATGGTGATCATCCTTGTGGCATTGGAGCGCACAGCCTAAACCCTGACCTTATGGGAAGGTCAAGTCTTACCCGTCAGAATCTGATGAAAAAAGGCGGTGCAGCAGCCCACAGCGGCAAATTAATCGAAAACCTGAGAGCAACTGTGCTAACGTCATTAGCAATATCCATTGAAGAGAACGACTATGAAGCAAAGTATCAGGATCCTGCTGTTAACGGGACTCCTTGGCTTCTCCTCCACCAGTTTTGCCCTGAGCGAATCCGAAGCGGAAGATCTGGCCGATCTCACGGCAGTTTTCGTCTATCTGAAAAATGATTGTGGCTATCAGGATTTACCGGACGCGCAGATTCGCAAAGCGCTGGTCTTTTTTGCTCAGCAGAACCGCTGGGATTTAAGCAACTACAGCAACTACAACATGAAGGCGCTGGGTGAAGATAGCTATCGCGATCTCAGCGGCATCGCCATCACCAACGACAAAAAATGTAAGTCACTGGCGCGCGATTCACTGAGCCTGCTGGCCTACGTCAGGTAACAACTCTGCCCTCTGCAGCCGGACATTGACCGTGCAACGACGGTCAGTGTTAGCTATCATGTGCCGCCCATCTTCATGGCGATGTCATCAGAGGAGAGCACCATGGCCCACAATGAAATGTGGTATGAAACCCTTCATGCCGGTTTTGGCCAGTATTTCACGGTCGATAAAGAGCTATACCGTGAGAAGACTGCGCATCAGGATTTAATCATTTTCGAAAATGCCGCGATGGGCCGCGTGATGGCGCTGGACGGCGTCGTGCAGACCACCGAACGCGACGAATTTATCTATCATGAAATGATGACCCACGTTCCGCTGCTGGCGCACGGCGCGGCGAAGAGCGTCCTGATCATCGGCGGCGGTGACGGCGCCATGCTGCGTGAAGTGTCACGTCATCCGGAAATCGAAAAGATTACCATGGTAGAGATCGATGCAGGCGTGGTGACTTTTTGTCGCCAGTATCTGCCGAACCATAGCGCAGGTGCCTATGACGATCCGCGCTTTACGCTGGTGATTGATGACGGCGTTAACTTCGTTAATCAGACGCAGGAAAAATTCGATGTCATCATCTCCGACTGCACCGATCCGATTGGTCCGGGCGAGAGTCTGTTTACCTCCGAATTTTATGCCGGTTGCAAAGCGGCCCTTAATGAAAATGGCATCTTCGTAGCGCAGAATGGCGTCTGTTTCCTGCAGCAGGATGAGGCCGTCAACAGCCATCGCAAGCTGGGCCATTACTTTGGCGATGTCAGTTTCTATCAGGCGGCGATTCCGACCTATTACGGCGGCATTATGACCTTTGCCTGGGCGAGTGATAATCCGGCACTGCGCCAGCTTGACACCGCGACTCTGCAGGCACGTTTCGAGGCTGCTGGACTGGCCTGCCGTTACTACACACCAGCGATCCATACCGGCAGCTTTGCCCTGCCACAATATCTGTTAAATGCGTTATCAGCTGCGTGCTGATAGGGCATTTTTAAGGGGGTGAACAAAATTGCAAAAGCTAAAACTACATGGCTTCAATAACCTGACGAAAAGCCTGAGTTTTTGTATTTACGATATCTGTTATGCGAATACTGAAGCTGAACGCGATGGTTACATCGCCTATATTGATGAACAATATAACGCTAATCGTCTGACGGAAATCCTGACTGAGACCTGCTCGATTATTGGGGCTAACGTGCTCAACATTGCACGCCAGGACTATGAACCGCAGGGAGCCAGCGTCACGATTCTGGTCAGCGAAGAGCCGATCGATCCCAAAGATATCGATAACTCCGAGCATCCTGGCCCGTTACCCAACTCGGTGGTGGCGCATCTCGATAAAAGCCATATCTGCGTGCATACCTATCCGGAAAGTCACCCGGAAGGCGGACTTTGCACCTTCCGCGCCGATATCGAAGTCTCAACCTGTGGCGTGATCTCACCGCTTAAAGCGCTGAACTACCTGATTCACCAGCTGGAGTCAGACATTGTCACCGTCGATTACCGGGTGCGCGGTTTTACCCGTGACGTGAAAGGGATGAAGCACTTTATCGATCACGAGATCAATTCGATTCAGAACTTCATGTCTGAAGATATGAAATCGATGTATGACATGGTGGATGTGAATGTCTATCAGGAAAATATCTTCCATACCAAGATGTTGCTGAAAGAGTTCGACCTTAAACACTACCTGTTTAACACCCGCCCGGAAGATCTTACTCCGCAGGAGCACAAGCGCATTACTGACCTGCTGTGGAAAGAGATGCGTGAGATCTACTACGGCAGAAATATCCCCTCAGTGGGTCTGAAGACCCTCTGATTATCAGGCGCGCAGCGTTATCGCCCATAAGCTGCGCGTCTCTTCCCCCTGATCCCCCCCGACTTTTCATCACGGCAACCGCCGGAATTCCCTGATCGCCAGCAATAATTTGCCTGTCATAGCGTGCTACTTTCAGCGCTGAACGCTTATTTCTCAACCACCACAGGCAAAAAAATGGCAAGAATTAACATCATTGATTTCGATGCCGTCCCGGACGCCACCTCACTTTCTACTCAGGCGATACAGCACGCGATCGACAGCGCCGCAGAAGGCGACACGGTGCTGATCCCGGCTGGCCGCTTTCTGACTGGCGCGCTGTTTTTGAAAAGTGAGATGACACTGGAGCTGGCAAAAGATGCCGTGTTGCTCGGCAGCGAGCGGCTGGAGGATTATCCGGACATCGCTACCCGCGTGGCAGGGATTGATATGGTATGGCCCGCTGCGATGCTTAACATCAACCAGTGTCGCAATGTCACCGTCTGTGGCAGTGGCACTCTCGACGGACAGGGTGCGGTCTGGTGGCATAAGTTCTGGGGCGACGATGAAAACAGCGGAATGCTGGCGGACTATACCCGGCGCGGCCTGCGCTGGGTGGTGGATTACGACTGCAAGCGTCCGCGCAATGTGGTGGTTTATCAGAGCGAATGCGTGACGCTGGAGGACTTTACCTCACAGGATTCCGGCTTCTGGAACCTGCACGTCTGCTATTCGAAGCAGGTGAATTTGCAGCGGCTACGTGTGATGAACGCCACCGGCCCCAGCACCGACGGCATTGATATTGATTCCAGCCAGTTAGTTCGTGTTGAAGGCTGTATGGTCTCCTGCAATGACGACAATATCTGCGTGAAATCGGGTCGCGGCGCGGAAGCGCAACAGATGGGCATAACCGCGCGCGATATTATTATTCGCGACTGCACCCTGCTCAAAGGCTCGGGCATCACGCTGGGCAGCGAAACCTCTGGCGGTATCGAAAACGTCATTATCGAACACAACCGTTTCTCCGGTACCGGCGTCGGCTTCCGCATCAAGTCCGCCCGCAATCGCGGCGGCTGGATCAAAAACATCGTGGTTCGCCATCTGAAGATGGAGGATGTCAGCTATCCGTTTATGCTGCAGCTGAACTGGTTCCCACAATACAGCTACAGCGAGCAGCCTGCCGACACCAAACAGCCACCGCACTGGCGTAAGCTGGCGTCAGGCGTCACTACTCTGAGGTTTGAGCGGGTTACGGTAGACGCGCCTGCGATGACGCACGAAGAGCATGATACCTACGCGCGTTAACGGCAATATTTAAATGGAAACGCGCAGTGCTGCTCTCGCCCCGCTTACCGGGACAGCACAACACTGCGTGTTCAGTTCAGGAGGAAGTCAGCGCCAGCGCAATGCCGCGCTCACGCAGGGTGCGGCAGACCTCTTCGTCTAACCGGCTGTCGGTCACCACATCGGTCAGGTCATCCACCGGTGAGGCGCAGAACAGTGACCAGGAGCCATATTTGCTGCTGTCCGCCAGTAATACCCGACGCGCCGCATTGGCCAGCAGATCGTGTTTCAGCCCGGCTTTTTCCTCGGTCGGCGTGGTAATACCGCGCTCAAGGCTCCAGGAGTTACAGCTGACAAACGCGATATCAGGATTGATGCTGCGCAGCAACCGGCGTCCATGCTCACCCACACAGGACTGACTGGAATCGTCGATCCGCCCGCCAATGATGGTCACTTCGATCTGCTTAAATTCAGACAGAAACAGCGCAATGTGCAGGTCGGCCGTAATGACCCGCAGCGGCAGATGCGTGAGCTGCCGCGCCAGCTCCAGCATGGTAGTGCCGGCATCCAGCACCACCGCATCCCCCGACCGAACAAAGCTGGCGGCGCATTCCGCGATCGCCTGCTTCTCGGCCAGGTTACGCTGCATCTTCTCCAGCGTGGTTGGCTGGGCAGGAATAAAACGATTCAGGGTAACGCCGCCATGACTGCGGCTGATCACGCCCTCTTTATCCAGCTTAATTAAATCACGTCGAATCGTGGCGGGTGAGGCGGAAATCGCACTGACCAGTTGCTCAACAGTCACCAGATTATGGCTTTTCAGGTAATCCATAATCTGGTCAAGACGGCTCTGTCCCTTCATATATCCCTATGCGAGCTGCATCGCGAGTTTAATAGAGATCGCCATGCTGTCAGACTTCGCTTTACCTGTCCAGGCGATATCAAATGCCGTGCCGTGGTCAGCTGAGGTGCGGATAAACGGCAGGCCTGCGGTGATGTTCACCCCATCATAGAAGCCCAGCAGTTTAAGCGGGATGTGCCCCTGATCGTGGTACATCGCCACCACCATGTCATAGCGTCCATCCTGACACTGCAGGAACACCGTGTCCGGTGGGCAAGGCCCGTAGACATCAATCCCCTGCGCTTTCATCGCCTCAATCGCCGGGGCGACGGTGGTGATCTCCTCATCGCCAAACAGTCCGTTCTCACCGGCATGCGGATTGACGCCCGCCACGGCGATGCGCGGCGCGCTGTAACCGACACGACGCAGGAAGGTGTCCGCCATACCAATCACGGTTTTGATGCGTGTCTGGTTCAGCGTGTCGAGGAACTTACGCAGTGCAATATGGGTCGTGACATGAATGACTTTGAGCTTATCGGTGTAGAGCACCATGGCGTAATCTTTGGTGTCGGTAAGGTGCGCCAGTAGTTCGGTGTGACCCGGATAGAGATGGCCCGCCGCATGCAGCGCCTCTTTGTTCAGCGGCGCGGTGGCAATGGCATGCACGTCTCCCGCCAGTGCCAGTTCGGTGGCACGCTTTACGCAACGCCACGCCAGATCTCCCGCCTCTTTCTGCACCACGCCAGGTTTCAGCGCGTCGGGATCGGCCAGCGGCTCATCAATCACGTTGATGATGCCGGGCGCAAACCGCGCATCCTGCACCCGGTCCAGCACCCGCAGCTCGGTCTGTGGCGTGATGTTCATCGCCATAATGCGACGTAGCGTACTGGCACAGCCAATCACCACAGCAGGAATGCCATTCAGCTCACCTTCAGAGAGCGATTTGATAATGATTTCCGGGCTGATGCCTGCCGGATCACCCATGGTGATCGCAATAATTTTACTCACTCGACTTCTCCTCAATAAAACCAATGGCTGCTACCAGGGTATTTTCATCACCAAAGCCACCCGCTTTGGTCATCACCGGCAGAGTAAATTTACTGTTAAGCAGAACCCCGTACGGCACACAGCCCGCCACCAGACCCTGAATGTTAAAACCGCTGGCCCCCAATGCCTGGGCAACGGCAATCGCCACGTCGCCTCCCGACAGGTAAAGCGCATGCGGCAGCTGTGTCCGGCACAGGCTAAAGGTCATTTCGCCCAGCAATGCGCAGATCGCCTCGCCCAGTTGCTGACGCGTCACGCGGTGCTGCTGGCAGAGATGCCCGATCTCGTGTCGCTGAGAGGCATGCTGGCAGGTGCGGATCACCGTATGGCGACCGGCACGCAGTGCGGTGGCCGCCTGCTCAATCCATCGATCACGCTCAGGCCAGGCGGGCTGCTGAAACAGCTGCCGGATATCGACATCTACGACCTCAACGGCGCGCTGATTATGCAGCGTGGCGATCTGCTGCTCCGCGCTGCTGCTCATCGATCCCACCACCGCCAGCACGGGCCGCAACGGACGAACAGAGAGCGCAGCGCCAAGTGCATCGCTTAATCCGGCGGCCCCCACCAGCAGGGGCGTCTCGCTCAGCTGCGCCGCAGCGGTTATCAGTCGCGCCAGGTCAGCCTCAGTTTCGGCATCCACCACCACCACGCCCTGCGCCGCCGCTAATACCGCATCAAGCCGATCGCTGCGCAGCGTCGGGAGATCGATCTCCGTGCCGTCGATCTGCATCTGATCGAGGATGCGGGCGCTAAGGATCGGGGTTTTGGGATCGCTGGCAAATTCGGTGTCTGTCAGTAAACGCTGATTGACCCACACGTTGCCGTCGCGTGTGGTGCGGCCCAGTCGCGGTACGGCCGGTGCCACCAGCGCCATTTTTTTGCCGCTGGCGCGCAGCGCAGCCGTCGTTTCAGCGCCGACGTTGCCGCGCAGCGTGGAGTCGATCTTTTTAAACAACCAGCCCTGCTGGAGCTGTTTCGCGTAGAACTGCACCACCTGAGTGACGCGCTCTGCGGCCCGGCTGGCGCTCACGGCCCGGCTGTCGGTGCTAATCACCAGCACATCCGCCGCCTCGTCTGGCAGCGATGTCCCGGTGCCAAACAGCACATGTACACGGGCTCCGGCCTGTGCCAGTCCACTACCAGCATCGTTGGCACCGGTGAAATCATCGGCGATGACCAGCACCGGGGTTTTCCATATTGATGAGCCCATCCTCACTCCTGTCAGGCTATTGCTACTGCAATTGATTATATTCAATCATGATTGATTATATGTGAGCAAGTTCAAATTAATCGAAATCGATATGCCTTATAAAATTAGCCACAGAGGGTGACTGACTTCGCATTGCGCTGAGCAAAATTAATCATTTGCTCAGACATGACAGAAATAAGGGTATGAAATGAACATTAACAGCACGGTGATCAGCGGTTATCAGGCGTTAAACGACATGCGCTATCTGCTGAAGGGAATATCGACAGCGGTGGTGGTGACGGACCGGAACATTGAGGCGATTCCGGCGGTACAGGCGCTGATGGGTCAACTCCGCGATCAGATTCCGCGCATCAGCGTGGTTAACAGCGTTCCGCCTGAGCCAAGCCAGCATGATGTAGCCGCGATTATCGCGACGCTCTCCCAGCGCCAGGTCGACATGGTGATTGGTATCGGCGGTGGCAGCGTGCTGGATGTGGCGAAGCTGCTGTCAGTGCTGTGCATCGATGGTGCACCGTCGCTGGATGCCCTGCTGGCCGGCGAAAAGCCGCAGCGCCGCACCCGCTCAATGTTGATTCCCACCACCGCCGGTACCGGCTCAGAAGCGACGCCCAATGCGATTCTGGCGATCCCGGAGAAAGAAACCAAAGTCGGCATTATTTCACCGGTGATGCTGCCCGATGTGGTGGCACTGGTGCCGGAACTCACCACCAGCATGCCGCCGCACATCGCCTCTTCAACCGGCATTGATGCGCTTTGCCACCTGATTGAGTGCTTCACCGCCAACGTGGCCAACCCGGTCAGCGACAACTATGCGCTGACTGGCATGAAGAAGCTGTTCGCTAATCTCGAAACCACTCTGCACGAACCTGAGAATTTACAGGCGCGGCTGGAGATGCTCTGGGCCTCTTACTATGGCGGCGCGTCGATTGCCCACGCCGGTACGCATCTGGTGCATGCCCTCTCTTATCCGCTCGGCGGCAAATATCACCTGCCACACGGCGTCGCCAACGCCATTCTGCTGGCACCCTGCATGCGTTTTGTCCGTCCGGCCGCAGTGAGTAAGTTTGCTCAGGCCTATGACCTGTTGCCCGATGCCAGCCTTCGTCTGAACGATGAAGAAAAATCACACGCGCTGGTCGACTATTTCACCGCGCTGGTGGCGAGACTGGAGCTGCCTGCCAGCCTGGAAGCGCTGGGCATCGGCCCGGATCAGTTGCCCGGGTTAGTGGAAGCCGCACTCGACGTTCAGCGTCTGATGAAAAACGTGCCGATGGCGGTCACCGCCGACGATGTGCGCGCCATCTACCTGACGCTGTTTCCTTCCTGCCAGGCGTAATGAGGATTGTCATGAAAAAGAAAATAAACGGCGTACTGACCGCCATCGTCACCACCTTTGACCGTGAAGGTGCCTTTGATCCGGTGAGGCAGCGTGAGCAGGTCAGACGCCAGATCAACGCCGGAAACGGCATCTTCTGTGGCGGAACCAACGGCGAATTCTTTGTGCTGAATGAGCAGGAGAAGATCGCGGTTACCACCACCTGCGTCGATGAGGTTAACGGCCGGGCACCGGTGGTTGCGCATATCGGGGAGATTTCGACCCGTGAAACGATCCGGCTCGGCAAACAGATTGCTTACCTTGGCGTAGATGCCGTCTCAGCGATCACACCGTGGTTTGTGCCGCTGAAACAGCAGGAGCTGATCGACCACTATGAGCGCGTGGCTGATGCGCTGTCGGTGCCGCTGTTCCTCTACAACATCCCGGCGCGCACCGGCAATGCGTTGCAGCCAGAGACCGTCCGCACGCTGGCCGCACACCCGAACATCATCGGCATTAAAGATTCAGCAGGCAGCTATGAAAGTCTGAGCGGATTCCTGCAGGCCACCGCCGACTGTGAGGGCTTTGATGTGCTCAACGGCCCCGACTCGCTGATTCATCAGGGATTCGTTGATGGCTGCTCCGCCTCCATTTCCGGGCTGGCAAACGTGGCACCCGAGGCGATTAACGCCATCTGGGCGCGCTTCAGCGCTGGAGACATTGCCGGTTCGCATCAGGCTCAGGAAAACGTCACCGGCCTGCGCACCGCCCTGTACAGCATCGGTTTCTCTCCGGCCGCCGTGAAAAAAGCGGTCAGCCTGCAGGGCTTTGAGGTGGGTGAAAGCCGTTATGCGGTGCAGTTCAGCGCCGAAGAGCAGCAGCAGATCCGTCAAATCGTGAACCACTACCTGCAATAACGTCCATCACCTTTGCACCCTACCGGTCAGATGAGAACGAACCTGATGGTCGCCATCTGCCAGAACAATCGAGGTTACGATGAAAGCATTCTCAACTGAGAGCACCTTACTGATCGTCGGCATGGTGGTCGCCTATATCCTGTTCACCACCTGGCTGACCTGGCGGCTGCGCAGTAAAACCAGCGGCGACTTTATGGAAGGCTCGCGCGCCATGCCCGCCTTTATCGTCGGCATTATGCTGATGTCTGAATATATCGGGGCAAAATCGACCATCGGCACCGCGCAGGCAGCCTTTGAAGATGGTTTCGCCGCTTCATGGTCTGTAATTGGCGCAGCGATTGGTTTTCCGCTGTTTGGCCTGATTCTGGTCAAACGCATCTATAACACCGGTAAGATCACTATCTCCGGCGCGATCGCCGAGAAATATGGCAGTTCAACCAAGAACATCATCTCGCTGATCATGATCTACGCGCTGCTGCTGGTGAACGTCGGGAACTACATCAGCGGCGCGGCGGCGATCTCCACCGTGCTGAAGATCGACCTCACTCAGGCAGCCTTCATCACTGCAGTGGTGAGTACTTTCTACTTTGCGTTTGGCGGCATGAAAGGGGTGGCCTGGGTTACACTCCTGCATAGCGCCATCAAGTACATGGGGATCCTGATTATTCTCTATGTGGCGCTGAAGATGACCGGTGGCGTCGCCCCAATGATGGAGAAAATGCCGACATTCTACTGGACATGGGATGGTCACGTCGGTGCCAGCACCATTGTGGCCTGGCTGATCGGAACCGTGGGTTCGATCTTCTGTACGCAGTTTGTGATCCAGGCGATCTCATCCACCAAAGATGTGAAATCAGCGAAGCGAGCTACCTGGGTCGCCTTCATCTTCTGTCTGCCGATCGGCCTGGCGATGGCGCTGATTGGCGTGGCGGCGAAGTTTGCTCATCCTGATATCAAAAGCCTCTATGCGTTGCCGGTGTTTCTGCAGGATATGTCGCCGTGGCTGGCAGGCATTGTCACCACCTCGCTGGTCGCCTCGATCTTTGTTAGCGTCGGCACCGTGGCACTGGCCATCGCCTCGCTGGTCGTCAAAGACTTTTACGTGCCTTATCGTAACCCGACGCCAGAGCGCGAATTCAAAATGACGCGCTGGATCTCGATTGGCATCGGCTTTTTCCCGCTGCTGTTTGTCCTGTTCTTCCCGGAAGTGCTGAAGCTCTCTTTCTTTACCCGCGCGATTCGCCTGTCGATTACCGTGGTAGCGATCATGGCGTTCTATCTGCCGTGGTTTAAGAGCACCCGCGGTGCCAACGCCGGTCTGATTGGTGCCTGCGTGGTGACTTCCGTCTGGTTTCTGATGGGTAACCCGTTTGGTATCGACAATATGTATGTGGCGCTGCTCACACCGGCCATCATTATGGTGATTGACCGCTGTATCCCGTCACGCCAGTCTCAGCCTCAACCGCAACAAAATGCACAAAACAGTGGAGCCTAATATGACTCAGGAAACCGTCACCGCAGAACGTACCGGCCTGCTTGCGCCTCACCCGCAGGATAGCGCGCAGCAGGTTGCGATGCTGCCCTCCTACTGCCCGCAAAACCACGCGGCTAACCTGCTACCGCTGCCCGATGGCGATCTGCTTTGCGTCTGGTTTGGCGGCACACAGGAGGGGATCGCCGATATCTCGGTCTGGTGTTCACGGCTGCCAGAAGGCAGCGATCGCTGGAGTGAAGCGCAGAAACTCTCTGACGACCCGGGTCGTTCAGAACAGAATCCGGTGCTGTTTCTCGATCCTGACCAGGTGCTGTGGCTGCTGTGGACGGCGCAGAAATCGGGCAATCAGGACACCGCGATTGTGCGCTATCGCCAGTCTCACGATCTGGGCAAAAGCTGGGGCGAGATCAAAACCTTGCTGGATAAGCCCGGCACCTTTATCCGCCAGCCGATTGTGGTGCTGCCCAACGGTAACTGGCTGCTGCCGGTGTTTTACTGCCTGACGAAGCCTGGTGAAAAGTGGGTCGGCAGCTATGACGTCAGCGCGGTGAAAATCTCGGAAGATAAAGGTCAGAGCTGGCGCGACGTTAACGTGCCTGACAGCACCGGCTGCGTTCATATGAATGTCACTCTGCTGGATGATGGCTCGCTGCTGGCGCTCTACCGCAGCCGCTGGGCCGACCACATCTACCAGAGTCGCTCATTTGATCAGGGTGAAAGCTGGAGCGCGCCCGAGCCGCTGTCGCTGCCTAATAATAACTCCTCTATTCAGGTCACGACGCTGCGCAACGGCCACCTGGCGCTGGTGTTCAATGCCATGAGCGCCGAAGGTGCCAGCGAACGTCGGTTGTCGCTGTATGACGAAATTGAAGATGATGAAGAGGACGGCGACGTTGCTGTCGCCGCCGAACCGGTAGTGCACAACGGTCGCACCGCCTTCTGGGGTGCGCCACGCGCGCCGATGACGCTGGCTATCTCCACGGATGGCGGCAAAAGCTGGCCGCTGCAGCGTAATCTGGACGAAGGCGACGGCTACTGCATGACCAATAACTCCCAGCAGAAATTAAACCGTGAGTTCTCCTATCCCAGCATTAAACAGGGCGTGAACGGTGAACTGCATATCGCCTACACCTGGTATCGTCAGGCGATTAAATATGTGCGGGTTGAGGAGTCATGGGTGCAGGGAGGTGATGCGTGATTGAACGAATGGCGCTGGTGACCGGGGCCAGTTCCGGCATCGGCCAGGCGATTGTGGATCGCCTGCTGAATGAAGGCTGGCAGGTTACCGGTCTGAGTCGTTCGGCGATAAACCGGGCTGAAGCGGGCTGGCAGAGCCATCAGATCGATATCAGCGACAGCGCGGCATTGCAGGTTTTACTGGACGAACTGCCGGTGCCGCAGGCCGTGATCCATGCAGCGGGAATGATGCAGGCCGCGCCGTTGGGGGGGCTGGATCTGAGCGCCAGCGCACGTCTGTGGCAACTGCATGTTGCCGCCGCAGAACAGCTGGCGAATCATTTTGTGCCCCGAATGAATACAGGCGGCAGACTTGTGCTACTGGGCAGCCGTACGTCAGGGGGAGCGGCAGGCCGCAGTCAGTATGTAGCCACCAAATCGGCGATGATTGGCATGGTGCGAAGCTGGGCAGCAGAGCTGGCACCGCGCGGCATTACGGCCAATATTGTGGCGCCAGGTGCCACCGAAACGCCGATGCTGCAACAGCCAGGACGGGCCAGTTCACCACCAAAATTGCCGCCAATAGGTCGCTACATTCAGCCACAGGAAGTGGCCGGGCTGGTTGATTTCCTGCTCTCGCCTGCGGCTGCGGCGATTACCGGTCAGCAGCTGGTGATGTGTGGGGGGGCGTCGCTAAGTTAGTTAACTGGCCGGGCGGAGAAAATCGCCCGGCTTTTACCGTACGGGTTTGCCGTACTGGTTCACAAACTGGCGATAGGCGGCGATCACCAGCTGAAAATCTTCAATGCCGCAGAAGGAGAGGCTCTCTTCGTCGTAGTAGTTCATCCCCTCTTCCATGCCGTCATCTTCCAGTGCCAGCAGATTGGCGCGGATCATCACCTCTTCCTCATCCAGCAGAATGGTGTACTCGCTGCCGATGCGCTGCCACTGCCGCACGCTGCCTTTGACGTCTTCAATGGCGTCTTCCACTTCATCCAGTAATCCCGGATCGTTTTTCACTTCTTCATTGAACCAGTGGCCGACCGCTTCATGATCCATCGACATGCGAACCTTAATCTGTCCGGTCACATCGCGTAAAAATTCATATTCCATCGCCCGTCCTCTCAACGTCGTCGCGTCATCTAATAAGTGTCAGTGCTGCCTGTGCAACAAAGTGTGACACGTCGCGCATTATTGCAGGCTGTCTGGCGAAATCCAGCTTTTGATCGTCTCTCTGCCCAATGCCGGGACGAAAAAAAGGGGCGAATCATCGCCCCTTTCTGTTACTGCCAGGTGAAGAATCAGACCGCAGTCTGGAAAATCACGCCGTCAGCTTTGTCGGTGTACTGCGTCAGCTGGTCGAAGTTGAGATAGCGATAAGTGTCGCTGGCCGTTTTATCGACCTGCGCCATAAATTGCTGATACTCATCTGGCGTTGGCAGTTTGCCAAGCAGAGACGCGACCGCAGCCAGCTCCGCTGACGCCAGGTAGACATTAGCGCCGTTACCCAGACGGTTCGGGAAGTTACGGGTCGAGGTAGAAACTACCGTCGAACCATCTGCGACACGTGCCTGGTTACCCATGCAGAGTGAACAGCCCGGGATCTCGATACGCGCACCGCTTTTGCCGAACACGCTGTAGTAGCCCTCTTCGGTCAGCTGTGCCGCATCCATCTTGGTTGGCGGCGCCACCCACAGACGGGTTGGCAACTGGCCTTTGTGGCTATCAAGCAGTTTACCGGCAGCACGGAAGTGACCAATGTTGGTCATGCACGAGCCGATAAACACTTCGTCGATCTTCTCGCCCTGAACGTCAGAGAGCAGACGGGCATCGTCCGGATCGTTTGGCGCACACAGGATCGGCTCTTTGATGTCAGCCAGATCGATTTCGATCACGGCGGCATATTCAGCATCGGCATCCGGCTCAAGCAACTGAGGATCGGCCAGCCATTTTTCCATCCCTTCAATGCGGCGCTCCAGCGTACGACGATCGCCGTAGCCTTCTGCAATCATCCACTTCAGCAGCACGATGTTGGAGCTGAGGTATTCGATAATCGGCGCTTTATCCAGCTTGATGGTACAGCCCGCAGCGGAACGTTCTGCTGACGCATCGGACAGCTCAAACGCCTGCTCGACTTTCAGATCCGGCAGACCTTCAATTTCCAGGATGCGGCCAGAGAAGATGTTTTTCTTACCTTTCTTCTCAACGGTCAGCAGACCCTGTTTGATGGCATACAGCGGAATGGCGTGAACCAGATCGCGCAGCGTAATGCCTGGCTCCATCTTACCTTTGAAGCGCACCAGCACCGATTCCGGCATGTCGAGTGGCATAACGCCCGTCGCAGCCGCAAACGCCACCAGACCTGAACCCGCCGGGAAAGAGATGCCGATAGGGAAACGGGTATGGGAGTCACCACCGGTGCCGACAGTATCCGGCAACAGCATACGGTTCAGCCAGCTGTGGATAATGCCGTCACCCGGACGCAGCGATACACCACCACGGTTCATGATGAAGTCTGGCAGCGTGTGGTGCGTGCTCACATCCACTGGCTTAGGATACGCGGCGGTGTGACAGAAGGACTGCATCACCAGATCGGTCGAGAAGCCCAGGCAAGCCAGATCTTTCAGCTCATCACGGGTCATCGGTCCGGTAGTATCCTGCGAGCCAACCGAGGTCATCTTAGGCTCGCAATAGGCCCCTGGACGAACACCGGCTACGCCACAGGCACGGCCAACCATTTTCTGCGCCAGTGAGAAACCACGAGTGCTCTCCGCGACATCTTTCGCCTGACGGAACACGGTGCTGTGCGGCAGACCCAGCGACTCGCGCGCTTTGGTGGTCAGACCGCGGCCGATGATCAGCGGAATACGGCCACCGGCACGGACTTCGTCGATCACCACTTCGGTTTTGAGTTCGAAGCTGGCCAGCAGTTCGTTGGTTTCGTGATTGCGGACTTCGCCTTTGAACGGATAGATGTCGATGACATCGCCCATGTTCAGGTTGTTTACGTCCACTTCAATGGGCAGTGCACCCGCATCTTCCATGGTGTTAAAGAAGATTGGCGCAATTTTGCTGCCAAGCACCACGCCGCCGCCTTTTTTATTCGGCACGTTCGGGATGTCGTCGCCCATAAACCACAACACCGAGTTGGTGGCGGATTTACGTGAAGAACCGGTTCCGACCACGTCACCGACATACGCCAGTGGGAAGCCTTTGGTCTTCAGTGCTTCGATCTGTTTGATCGGGCCGATGTTACCTGCCTCATCCGGCTCAATGCCTTCGCGGGCATTTTTCAGCATCGCCAGGGCGTGCAGTGGGATGTCCGGACGTGACCAGGCATCCTGGGCCGGAGAGAGATCGTCGGTGTTGGTTTCGCCAGTGACTTTGAACACCGTAACGGTGATTTTCTCAGCCAGTTCCGGGCGTGACAGATACCATTCCGCATCGGCCCAGGATTGCATCACCTGCTTCGCGTATTCATTACCCGCTTTCGCTTTCTCTTCGACATCATAGAAGTTGTCGAACATCAGCAGCGTGTGTGAAAGGGCTTTCACCGCAATAGGGGCAAGCTTGCTATCGTCCAGCGCTTCAATCAGCGGATGAATATTGTAACCGCCCTGCATGGTGCCGAGCAGTTCAACCGCTTTTTCAGGAGATATCAGAGGAGAGGTTGCTTCGCCTTTGGCGACAGCCGCCAGGAAACCGGCTTTAACATACGCCGCTTCATCGACGCCAGGTGGGACTCGGTTGACCAATAAATCGATCAAAAATTCTTCTTCACCCGCAGGTGGATTTTTCAGCAGTTCAACCAGCGCGGCCATCTGGGAAGCCTCTAAAGGCTTAGGTACAATTCCCTGGGCAGCACGCTCGGCAACGTGCTTACGGTATTCTTCTAGCACGACGTTATCCTCGCTCTCATTATGTAGGGCTTTCCGACCACCTTGCTCACTTATGGAGAACAAACTTCCCTTTCTCGTCCAGGTTGAGGTGCCCGGTTTCGCGGAGGGCAGAATAGCAGGATTTCGTCTGTTTGTTAATCTGTTTACAAAAATACAACATAATCCACTACGCCCATTCTACCCGCTTATGCTTCCGCATCAGCCAGCTAAGTCAGCTGATTGGGTCTCTCAGCAGCTTACCGCATTCCACTAAGATAGAAGCATGATGACGTCAGCTTAGCCGCGATTTTAACGAAATGATTCAGCGAAATAGATAACTGGCAGGAATAGAAACAGCAGACGTCTGGCGTACAGCTGAGGGAGATTCAGGATGAGATCAACACCAGGCCGGATATCAGCCTGGTGCTCTTTTCGCGGCAGAGGATTACAGCGTGGTTTTCATTTCCCGCAGTGAGAGTGGCCAGTCACCCGGCCAGACGTAGTGATCTTTCAGAATTCGCGCACTGTAGTCGAGACAGATTTTCACCGGCAGGTTGGGATAAATTCGTTCCATCTCCTGCACCAGCTCTTCACTGTTTTTGACCTTATGCAGCGTCCTGATGAAATCTTTGATATAGGTGCGGGTAAAGCCAATCGCTGACGGGCTGAGGGTTGGCGTGGTTCGCGAGTGGCCAGGGATCAGCATTTTCGGCTCCAGTGCTTCCAGCCTGTCCAGGCTTTCCATCCATTTCTCCATCCGCTCCGGCGTGCGCATATCGGCAATCCAGACGTGTGCGTCAGCGAAGACCACATCAGAAGCGATCAGCGTTTTCGTCGATGGGATCCAGAGCGGTGTCACCCGGATGCAATCGCCGCTGAGATCGCTAAGAATTTTAATCTCCTGCCCTTCCAGCCAGATCGTATCCTCTTCCAGTTCAGTAATCGGAAACTTAGTGCGGGCACCATTCTCTTTTAATACCTGCTTACCCCAGTATTCAATTTTGAAGTCAAAGGCGTCATTAACGTCTTCGGCAACCTGCTTATAGGAGAAGATTTCGGCATCAGGAAAGACAGATTTAATCACTTCAAGACCCATGAAATGATCGGGATGCAGATGGGTAATAAAAATGCGTTTCAGGTCGAGACCGGTTTCGATAATTTCAGCAACTAATCGATGCGCATTCGACAGCGTGAACTGGGCGTCGACTAACATCGCCTCTTTCTCACCCATGATGAGAGTGGAACTGACACCGAAGCCGTCGTGCTGGTCACTACTGATAAAAACCTTTGTCGATAAATCCATTTTTCGTCCCTTAACAAGTTACACATCAGAAGCTGCAAGTCAGAAACTACTAAGCAGAAGAGGCCGTCATGACCTCTTCTGTTGTTCGTTAATTTTTCAGGTTGGCAGGCCAGTTAGCAGGCAGCTGGTCAGGAGGGCAATCCACCACGCTTTCGTTATTTTCGCCCACATTTCGAATCATGGTCAGCGTCGCGAATTCATCAATAATTTCGGTTGGATAAGCCGGACCCGCTTCGCGGAATTTTTCCATCTCTTCCAGATGATCATTCTGGAAGCAGACAGTTTTTTCCGGGTTATTCATTACCCAGCGTGGGAAGAAGATGGTGCCGTGGAAGATTTTATCAGCCAGATTGACCGCCAGGCTGACATCGGTACCGGTTGGTTCGGTCCAGGATACTTTATAGACATCATGCGCCAGACGAACGACATAGACGTGCTGATTTTTAACCCAGCGATTACCCACCATGCCACTGTGAATACGGTAGTCGATGGTGCTGGCATTTTTGATGTAGAGCTCGTAGTTCCAGCCGTTGTCATAGGTGTAAACCAGATGTTTGCCGACGATGCCAGACAGGTCATGTTTATCAAAAGTGCTCATGGTTAATTCCTCATTTGTTTTCCTTGAGGTGATTATTGCGCGTTACAAAAGCGATGAATAACGCTATTTTTAGTACTAAACCATTCAATTTTTAGATGAGTTTTCATGTACAAGACAACCCTGGAACAGTGGTATCTGCTCGACGCGGTAGTGAATGAGGGGAGTTTTGCGCTGGCAGCGGAGAAGAATAATCGCAGCCAGTCCTCATTAAGTTATCAACTGGGCCTGTTACAGCAGCGGCTGGGTTTGACGCTGTTACAGCAGGAGGGGCGCCGCGCTGTTCTGAGTGCAGAGGGACATCAGTTGCTCGCGCAGGTTCGCCCGCTGCTGGAGGGATTCGGCGCGCTTGAGGCGCAGGCTAATGCCCTGCAACGGGGCGAGCGTTCGCGCATCGATCTGATGGTCGATGCGACGCTGCCCAAACCCCTGCTGTTTGATGTGCTCCAGACCTTTCAGCAACGCTATCCGCATGTCCGCATCTGGTTCAGCGAAATCGTCCGCAGCGAAACGCCTGAAAGACTGGCGGAACATCAGGCCGATCTCTGGCTGGTAGCGCAATATGGCGACACGCCTTTAGCAGGCGAAAGCCTGATGAGCGTCGATTTTGTTGCCGTCGCCCATCGCGACCACCCGCTGCACCGTGAACCCGCCCCGCTCAATGCTGCCACGCTGGCCCGCTGGCCCTGCATTACTATTCTGGATCGTCAGCAGCAGCAGCAGTCAGAGATGAATGGCGATCAGGCGGAGAACTGGTCATTCACGACGCTGTCAGCAGCGATTGAAGCAGTCCAGCATCAGCTAGGTTATGGCTGGCTGCCGGAGCAGAATATCGCCGCGCTCCTGGAGAACGGTGAACTTCGTCCCCTGCCGCTGCTGCAGGGCCGTCGACGCAGCAGTTCGCTGGTGATGCATATGAATGAAGAGAGACTGCCTGGCAACAGCGCGATTGCAGCACTGGCGCAGATGTTTATTGAACGTGTGGCGTCCTGGGAGGCGCGCAGATAAGCAAGAAAGCAGAGTGGTTCATCCCCGCACGCGTGGGGAACACCCTAAAACTATCCAGCTGATTACCCTGTACTTTCTCACACCGAAAAAATCCATCAGATCTTACACCCTGGCTTACCCAAATGAACACTTAATATCCAGCACAAAATTCGGGCGAAAAAAAAGCCCCCATAACGGGAGCTTTCTCTATAGCTGCGGTAGAAACTTATTTCTTCTTCGCTTTCGCGTTAGGCAGATCGGTGATGCTACCTTCGAAGATTTCTGCAGCCAGACCGACTGACTCATGCAGGGTCGGGTGAGCATGGATGGTCAGCGCGATATCTTCCGCATCACAACCCATCTCAATGGCCAGACCGATTTCGCCTAACAGCTCGCCGCCGTTAGTGCCGACAATCGCGCCACCAATAATACGGTGCGTCTCTTTGTCGAAAATCAGTTTGGTCATGCCGTCTGCACAATCAGAAGCGATAGCACGGCCAGAGGCAGCCCACGGGAAGGTGGAGGTCTCGTAGCTGATGCCTTTCTCTTTCGCTTCTTTCTCGGTCAGACCGACCCAGGCAACTTCTGGCTCAGTATAGGCAATTGAAGGGATCACTTTCGGATCGAAGTAGTGCTTCAGACCGGAGATCACTTCTGCTGCAACGTGGCCTTCATGCACGCCTTTATGCGCCAGCATTGGCTGACCGACAATGTCGCCGATAGCATAGATGTGTGGCACGTTGGTGCGCATCTGCTTGTCGACGCGGATGAAGCCACGGTCGTCCACTTCCACGCCCGCTTTACCGGCATCCAGACCTTTACCGTTCGGCACACGACCGATAGCAACCAGCACCGCGTCATAACGCTGCGCTTCGCCTGGTGCTTTTTTGCCTTCCATTGAAACATAAATGCCATCGTCTTTTGCTTCAACGGCGGTCACTTTGGTTTCCAGCATCAGGTTAAACTTCTTGCTGATTTTCTTGGTAAAGACTTTCACCACATCTTTATCCGCAGCCGGGATAACCTGGTCGAACATCTCAACCACATCAATCTCTGAACCCAGCGCATGATAAACCGTCGCCATTTCCAGACCGATGATGCCGCCGCCCATAACCAACAGACGCTTCGGCACTTCTTTCAGTTCCAGCGCATCGGTAGAGTCCCAGACGCGTGGATCTTCATGTGGAATGAATGGCAGTTCGATTGGGCGTGAACCCGCAGCGATAATGGCATTATCGAAGTTAATGGTGGTCGCGCCGCCTTCTCCTTCAACCACCAGGGTGTTAGCACCGGTGAATTTGCCGAGGCCATTAACCACGGTGACTTTACGACCTTTTGCCATACCTGACAGGCCGCCAGTCAACTGGTTGATGACCTTCTCTTTCCAGCTGCGAATTTTGTTGATATCAGTAGATGGCTGGCCAAACACAATGCCATGCTCTTCAAGGGCTTTCGCCTCTTCAATCACTTTAGCAACGTGCAGCAGCGCTTTAGATGGGATACAACCGACGTTCAGACAAACACCACCGAGGGTGCTGTAACGCTCAACCAGTACGGTTTCCAGACCTAAATCCGCACAACGGAAGGCTGCAGAGTAACCTGCAGGACCTGCCCCAAGTACCACGACCTGGGTTTTAATCTCTGTACTCATCATGACCTCTTAATTGATATCCGGCGGGTCAGACTTTCTTATAATGCCCTTGTTCCACCGGGACTTTCACCGCAAGAGTTTACAGAATTGTTAACAAACTGCCAACAGCGGCGCGACGAATCGTTACAGGAAGGCCGGCATACGCCGGCCTTCTTTACATTTACATAACTAAACGACGAATGTCAGACAACATATTGCCGATGATGGTGATGAATCGTGCACCATCAGCACCGTCGATTACGCGGTGGTCGAAGGAAAGAGAAATCGGCATCATAAGACGCGGAGTAAACTCTTTACCATTCCACACCGGCTCCATCGCCGATTTAGAGACACCCAGGATAGCCACTTCCGGCGCGTTAACGATCGGCGCGAAGTGTGTAGTTCCCAGGCCGCCCAGGCTGGATATAGTGAAGCATCCGCCCTGCATGTCGCCCGCTGTCAGCTTACCATCGCGCGCTTTCTTCGAAATCGCCATCAGTTCACGAGACAGCTCGGTGATGCCTTTCTTGTTCACGTCTTTGAAGACCGGAACAACCAGGCCATTTGGCGTATCAACCGCCACACCGATGTTGATATATTTCTTCAGCGTCAGTTTCTGCGCATCTTCAGACAGCGAACTGTTGAAGCGTGGCATCTGCTCAAGCGCCGCTGCGACCGCTTTCATGATGAACACGACCGGAGTGTACTTCACATCCAGCTTACGCTTCTCTGCTTCAGCATTCTGCTGCTTACGGAAAGCTTCCAGATCGGTGATATCGGTTTTGTCGAAATGCGTAACGTGCGGGATCATCACCCAGTTACGGCTCAGGTTCGCGCCAGAAATTTTCTGGATACGCCCCAGTTCAACCTCTTCGATTTCGCCAAACTTACTGAAGTCAACTTTCGGCCATGGCAGCATGCCAGGCAGACCGCCACCGCTTGCAGCAGCAGGTGCCGCTTCAGCGCGTTTCACGGCGTCTTTCACGTAAGTCTGCACATCTTCTTTCAGAATGCGACCTTTACGGCCGGTGCCTTTGACTTTCGCCAGGTTAACACCGAACTCGCGCGCCAGGCGACGGATCACCGGGGTGGCGTGAACGTAAGCGTCGTTTTCTGCGAACTCACCTTTGCTGTCGGCTTTGGCTGCGGCTGGTGCCACGGCTTTCGCTTCAGATTTGGCAGCAGGAGCCGGTGCAGCTTCCTGTTTCGCTGCCGCAGGGGCAGCCGGAGCAGCACCTTCGACTTCGAACACCATGATCAGTGAGCCGGTGCTGACTTTATCGCCAGTCGCGACTTTCAGCGCTTTGACGATACCCGCAAACGGCGCTGGGACTTCCATTGAGGCCTTGTCGCCTTCAACCACGATCAGTGACTGCTCAGCTTCAACTTTGTCGCCAACTTTAACGAGGATCTCGGTGACTTCAACTTCATCACCGCCGATATCCGGAACGTTAACATCTGTTGCGCCTGCAGCAGCGGCTGGTGCCGATGCCGCTTCTTCTTTCACTTCTGGCTTCGCATCAGAGGCCGGTGCTGCGCCTTCTGCTTCAAAGACCATGATGGCTGAACCGGTGCTGACTTTGTCGCCGGTCGCAATGGTGATCTCTTTGACCACACCCGCAAACGGTGCCGGAACTTCCATTGAAGCTTTATCACCTTCCACCACAATCAGTGACTGCTCGGCTTCGACTTTGTCGCCAACCTTCACCAGAATCTCAGTGACTTCGACTTCGTCACCGCCGATATCCGGAACAGCTACTTCTTTGCTGGCAGTGGCCGCAGCAGCGGCTGGCGCTGGCGCCGCGTCCGCTTTTTTCTCTTCGGCGGCGGCAGGTGCTGCTTCCGCAGCGCCTTCAGCATCAAACACCATGATCAGCGAGCCGGTCTCAACTTTGTCACCGGTAGAGATTTTAATCTCTTTGACTACGCCAGCCTGTGGCGACGGCACTTCCATTGAGGCTTTGTCGCCTTCCACGGTGATCAGCGACTGCTCGGCTTCCACCTTGTCGCCAACTTTCACCAGAATCTCGGTGACTTCAACTTCGTCAGACCCGATATCCGGTACCTTAATTTCGATAGCCATTACTCTATTACCTCTTAAGCCAGACGCGGGTTAACTTTATCGGCATCGATACTGAATTTGGTGATCGCGTCTGCAACCACTTTCTTCTCGATCTCGCCGCGTTTAGCCAGC
Organism: Pantoea sp. RCC30.1; assembly: GCF_058148845.1. Taxonomy (NCBI): domain Bacteria; kingdom Pseudomonadati; phylum Pseudomonadota; class Gammaproteobacteria; order Enterobacterales; family Erwiniaceae; genus Pantoea; species Pantoea sp. RCC30.1. The sequence goes on from NZ_JBXUHX010000006.1 coordinate 93,647, forward strand.
TCACCCAGCGCGGCAACCACCACATAAGATGCATCAACTTCGAAGTGATGACGCAGATTCTCACGGCTGTCAGAGCGACCAAAGCCATCGGTACCCAGTACGCGATAATCGCTGGCTGGGACATAGCTACGAACCTGCTCAGCGAACAGTTTCATATAGTCGGTTGAAGCAACAGCAGGTGCGTCGTTCATCACCTGAGCGATGTAAGGTACGCGCGCTTCTTCTGTCGGATGCAGCATGTTCCAGCGCTCACAATCCTGGCCATCACGTGCCAGTTCGGTGAACGAGGTCACGCTGTAGACATCAGAGCCGATACCGTAGTCTTTCGCCAGGATCTGCGCAGCTTCACGAACGTGACGCAGGATAGAACCTGAGCCCAGCAGCTGCACTTTACCTTTGCTGCCTTCTACCGTTTCCAGCTTGTAGATACCCTTACGGATACCCTCTTCAACGCCCTGCGGCATTGCTGGCATATGGTAGTTTTCGTTCAGCGTGGTGATGTAGTAGTAAACGTTCTCCTGCGCTTCGCCATACATACGCACCAGACCGTCATGCATGATGACTGCGACTTCATAAGCGTAAGAAGGATCGTAAGAGATACAGTTCGGGATAGTCAGAGACTGAATATGGCTGTGACCATCTTCATGCTGCAAACCTTCGCCGTTCAGGGTAGTACGACCTGAAGTACCGCCGACCAGGAAGCCGCGCGCCTGTTGGTCGCCCGCCAGCCACATCAGATCGCCGATACGCTGGAAGCCGAACATCGAGTAATAGATGTAGAACGGAATCATCGGCAGGTTGTTGGTGCTGTAAGAGGTCGCAGCAGCCAGCCAGGATGAACCTGCGCCCAGCTCGTTGATCCCTTCCTGCAGAATCTGGCCTTTCTCGTCTTCTTTGTAGTAGGCAACCTGCTCGCGGTCTTGCGGGGTGTACTGCTGACCGTTCGGGCTGTAGATACCGATCTGACGGAACAGACCTTCCATACCAAAGGTACGCGCTTCATCAGCGAGGATCGGAACCAGACGATCTTTGATCGACTTATTCTTCAGCATCACGTTCAGGGCACGCACAAAGGCGATGGTGGTCGAGATCTCTTTGTTCTGCTCATCCAGCAGTGCACTGAACTCTTCGAGTGCTGGCATTTCCAGCTTTTCAGTGAACTTAGGCTGACGCGTTGGCAGGTAACCGCCTAACTTCTCACGCTGACCGTGCAGATAAGCATGCTCTTCTGAGCCTTTTTCGAAGGTCACGTACGGCAGTGATTCGATTTTGTCATCAGCAACCGGCACGTTGAAGCGATCACGGATATAGCGCACGCCATCCATGTTCATCTTCTTCACCTGGTGGGCAATGTTTTTGCCTTCCGCGGTGTCGCCCATACCATAACCTTTGATGGTATGCGCCAGGATCAGTACTGGCTTGCCTTTGGTGTCCTGCGCTTTTTTCAGCGCCGCGTAGATTTTCTTCGGATCGTGGCCGCCACGGTTCAATGCCCAGATTTCATCATCGGACATATCTTTAACCAGCGCAGCGGTTTCCGGATATTTGCCAAAGAAGTGCTCACGCACATAGGCACCATCACGGGATTTGAAGGTCTGGTAGTCACCGTCGACAGTTTCGTTCATCAGCTGAATCAGCTTGCCGCTGGTATCTTTGCGCAGCAACTCATCCCAGCGACCGCCCCAGATGACCTTGATCACTTCCCAGCCAGCACCGGCAAAGATGCCTTCCAGCTCGTTGATGATCTTACCATTACCGGTTACCGGACCATCCAGACGCTGCAGGTTGCAGTTGATGATGAAGACCAGGTTATCCAGTTTTTCACGGGTGGCGATGGTGATCGCACCTTTAGATTCTGGCTCATCCATCTCGCCATCACCCAGGAAGGCGTAAACGGTCTGAGCAGAGGTGTCTTTCAGGCCACGGTGTTCCAGATACTTCAGGAACTTCGCCTGATAGATAGCAGACAACGGACCCAGACCCATTGATACGGTCGGGAACTGCCAGAACTCCGGCATTAATTTCGGGTGCGGATAAGAAGAGAGGCCTTTACCAGCAACTTCCTGACGGAAGTTATTCATCTGATCTTCAGTCAGGCGACCTTCAAGGAACGCACGAGCATAGATGCCTGGAGAGATGTGGCCCTGGAAATAGACCAGATCGCCGCCATCCTTCTCACTGCGCGCGCGGAAGAAGTGGTTGAAGCACACTTCATAAATCGTTGCAGAAGACTGGAAGGATGACATGTGGCCACCGAGTTCCAGATCTTTCTTCGATGCGCGCAGCACCGACATGATGGCGTTCCAGCGGATTGCGGAACGGATACGACGTTCAAGAGAGGTGTTGCCCGGATAATCGGGTTCATCTTCAACGGCAATAGAGTTGATGTAGTTGCTGATTGCATAAGATCCTGCAGCCACTTTTACGCCGCCTTTGCGGGCTGCACCCAGTACCTGATCAATAAGATACTGTGCACGTTCAACACCTTCTTCACGGATGACCGATTCGATCGCCTGTAGCCAGTCACGAGTTTCAATCGGATCCACGTCATTGTGTAAACGTTCTGACATGGGTGTGTTCCTTATCTGTGTCTAATACGTTGAATAATCGGGAGCCTGTTAAAGCAGATGCAGGCAGCCTCGTCTGATGTCAGTACGATCTTTGTCGCACGTTATTCCTTACGTTGCTGTAAACGACGCAGGGAGCGTTCTCGACGGCTCTGCTCCCGACTTCTGTCCAGCAAGATTTCCTCTATGAACGCCAGGTGACGGTGTGAAGCCTCGCGCGCTTTTTCTGGCTCACGGGCCACAATCGCCTCAAAGATTCTGGCGCGGTGACCGCTCACTTTTGCCAGCATTTCCCGGCGCGAGTAGAGCAATTCGAAATTCTGACGGACGTTTTGTTCCAGCATAGGGCCCATTGAGCGTAGCAAATGTAAAAGCACTACATTATGGGCCGCTTCTGTGACAGCGATCTGATACTGCATCACTGCGTCCGCTTCGGCGTCTAAATCGCCGCTGTCCTGCGCCTGCTGGATATTCACATGGCAGTCGCGAATGCGCAGCAGATCTTCCTCTGTGCCGCGCAGTGCCGCGTAATAGGCGGCGATGCCTTCTAAGGCATGACGCGTTTCCAGCAGATCAAATTGTGATTCCGGATGGCCGGCGAGCAGCTCAACGAGTGGATCGCTTAAGCTTTGCCAGAGATTCTCCTGCACGAACGTTCCGCCACCCTGTCGGCGCAGCAATAATCCTTTCGCTTCTAAGCGCTGGATCGCTTCGCGGAGAGACGGACGTGAGACATCGAATTGTTTGGCGAGTTCGCGCTCAGGCAGCAGCTTCTCTCCCGGACGCAACGTCCCTTCCATAATCAGGGATTCGAGCTGTTGCTCGATAGCGTCGGAGAGCTTAGGTTGGCGAATCTTACTGTAAGCCATCATCCCTTCTTATTAAGCCTGTCGTCCGGAGTAAATTGGTAATACCAATTGCAAAGAGTTGCCGGTAAAGTAACAAAGTATTCACCTTGTGTCTATATGGTGTCTGCGACATTCACCTGCCCCCAAAGCCCCTGCTGGCGCTAACTTGCGGTTAAAAAAATGAAAAATTCGCGTTACCGCAAATGTTAAATAATTTCACTTTTACCAAACCTTACACCCGCTTAGCGCGCTAGCGCAGCGGCAGGCATAAGTGAAAGCTATTCGTCATTAACGGAATTTCATGGCAGAAGTTGCTGTGGGCAGACGTGACCCGGGCGGCGTTTTTTCAGTCAACTCTCAGCACGAAAGGCGAAAGCAGGTGCAAAGCGATTCGCTTATCACTATTCTTGTCGCCAGGGTAGCAAATGGCCGCATTCAGCACGCCAGATACCGTAAAATAATCAATACGTTATTGTAACTCCTTCATTACAGCGGATTGCGCTGCGAACGAAGAATAAAAACATCACGAGGTTTGTATGGAACAACAGCAAGGCGAAGCGCTGAAACGTGGTCTCAAGAACCGCCATATTCAGCTCATCGCGCTGGGTGGTGCAGTGGGAACCGGCCTGTTTCTGGGCAGTGCATCGGTCATTGAATCCGCCGGACCGGCCGTCATTCTGGGTTATGCGATTGCCGGTTTTATTGCCTTTTTGATCATGCGCCAGCTGGGCGAGATGGTGGTGGAAGAACCGGTTGCCGGCAGCTTCAGCCACTTTGCCTATAAATACTGGGGCAACTTTGCAGGCTTCGCCTCGGGCTGGAACTACTGGGTGCTCTATGTGCTGGTTGCCATGGCGGAACTCACTGCCGTCGGCAAATATGTCCAGTTCTGGTGGCCAGACTTCCCGACCTGGGCTTCAGCCGCCATCTTCTTCGTGATGATCAACGCCATCAACCTGACCAACGTAAAAGTGTTCGGTGAGATGGAGTTCTGGTTCGCCATCATTAAAGTGGTGGCAGTGATTGGCATGATCCTGTTCGGCGGCTGGCTGCTGTTCAGCGGTCACGCCGGTCCGCAGGCGACGGTGCGCAATCTGTGGGAACAGGGCGGCTTCTTCCCGCATGGCATCGGCGGTCTGGTCACCGTCATGGCGATTATCATGTTCTCATTTGGGGGTCTGGAGCTGGTGGGAATCACCGCCGCTGAAGCAGATAACCCGGAAGTGAGTATTCCAAAAGCGACCAACCAGGTGCTGTGGCGTATCCTGATTTTCTACATTGGTTCGCTGGCAGTCCTGCTGTCACTGATGCCGTGGACCCGCGTCACCGCAGAAGTCAGCCCGTTTGTCTTTATCTTCCACGAACTGGGTGATGCCATGGTGGCGAATGCGCTGAACGTGGTGATACTGACAGCGGCCTTGTCGGTCTATAACAGCTGCGTTTACTGCAACAGCCGCATGCTGTTTGGTCTGGCACAGCAGGGCAATGCGCCGAAAGCGCTGCTGAAAGTCGATCGTCGCGGTGTTCCGGTGTTAACAATTCTGGTCTCGGCTGTCGCCACTGCGCTGTGCGTACTGATCAACTACCTGATGCCGGGTGAAGCGTTTGGCCTGCTGATGTCGCTGGTGGTCTCCGCCCTGGTAATCAACTGGGCGATGATCAGCCTGGCACACCTCAAATTCCGCCGTAAGAAAGATCAGCAGGGCGTTACAACCCGCTTTAAAGCGCTGCTCTATCCGGCAGGTAACTGGATTTGCCTGATCTTCCTGGCAGGGATTCTGGTGCTGATGGCGACCACGCCGGGCATGGCTATCTCCGTCTGGCTGATCCCGGTCTGGCTGGTGATTCTGGGTATTGGTTACTTTATTAAGAACCAGACGCAGAAAGCCTGATGCATTGCCACGTGCTGCGGCCTCCCGTGGGGGTTGCAGCACGTACCCCGCGCCAGCCTGCACGCCTTATCTGCCCCGATCCAGTTCACACTTCTCTCCCCGCACCTGTTTTGTCCATCTTCATAACGAATTACTCCCGTTCATCTGGCTGATTTAGTGACAATAATTCCTGTTCACACTGGATGCGCAGGAGAAAACCATGAAAGGTACAGCCCTCCCGTTTCGGGAAAAATTGGGATATGGCATGGGTGATGCCGGATGCAACATGATTGGCGGTGCCATCATGCTGTTCCTTAACTACTTCTATACCGATGTTTTCGGACTGGCCCCGGCGCTGGTAGGAACGCTGTTGCTTTCCGTCAGAGTACTGGATGCGGTCACCGATCCGATTATGGGCGCCATCGCCGATCGCACCCAGAGTCGCTGGGGCCGTTTTCGTCCGTGGCTGCTGTGGGTTTCCGTTCCGTATGTCGTCTTCAGCGTACTGATGTTCACCACGCCTGACTGGACCTACCACAACAAGGTGATCTGGGCGTTCGTCACCTACTTCCTGATGTCGCTGACGTATACCGCGATTAACATTCCTTATTGCTCGCTGGGCGGCGTGATTACCAACGACCCCGGTGAGCGCGTCTCCTGCCAGTCATACCGTTTTGTCATGGTCGGCATCGCCACGCTGATACTTTCTCTGTCGCTGCTGCCGATGGCAGAGTGGTTTGGTGGTGAAGATAAAGCACGCGGTTACCAGATGGCGATGGCGGTTCTGGCCACGATTGGCCTGGCGATGTTTCTGTTCTGCTTTGCCACGGTACGGGAACGTATCCGCCCTGCTGTACCGAGCAATGATGACCTGAAAAAAGATCTGCGTGACGTCTGGAAGAATGACCAGTGGGTGCGCATTCTGCTGCTGACCTTCTGTAACGTCTGTCCTGGCTTCATCCGCATGGCGGCCACCATGTATTACGTGACCTGGGTCATGGGTCAGTCCACGCACTTCGCCACGCTGTTTATCAGCCTGGGGGTGATTGGCATGATGGTCGGCAGTACGCTGGCGAAACTGCTCACCGATCGCTGGTGCAAACTCAAAGTCTTCTTCTGGACCAATATCGCGCTGGCACTTTTCTCCAGCGGCTTTTACTGGATCGATCCTCACGCCACCGTGATGGTGGTGGTCGCCTACTTTGTACTGAATATCCTGCATCAGATCCCCTCTCCCCTGCACTGGTCGCTGATGGCGGATGTGGATGACTACGGCGAGTGGAAAACCGGCAAGCGCATCACGGGCATCAGCTTCTCCGGCAACCTGTTCTTCCTCAAGGTGGGACTGGCGGTCGCCGGTGCAATGGTCGGCTTTCTGCTGTCGATCTATGGCTACAATGCGGGCGCTAAACAGCAGTCCCCTGAGGCCATTAACGGCATCATGCTGCTCTTCACCATTATTCCGGGCGTCGGCTATCTGATTACCGCCGGTGTGGTGCGACTGATGAAGGTCGACCGCAAAATGATGATTACCATTCAGCAGGATCTCGCGCTGCGCCGCGAAAACTTCCATGAGTTACACACTGTTCGCCTGCGCGACAGTGCTGCTACGCCAACCGGAGATGTTAAATGACCGCAATCTTGCCGAATCCTTTTATCGAGCAGCGCGCCGACCCCTTTATCCTGCGCCATGAACAGCACTACTACTTTGTAGCCTCGGTGCCCGAGTATGACCGGCTGGAGATCCGCCGCGCCACAACGCTGACTGGTCTGCGCAGCGCGGAACCCGTCGTGGTCTGGCGCAAGCCTGAGAGCGGCCCCTGCAGCGAGTTAATCTGGGCACCCGAATTGCACTACATTGACGGCCAGTGGGTTATCTATTTCGCGGCAGCGCCGACGCGGGAGATCAAAGAGGGACTGTTTCAGCACCGGATGTATGCGCTGGTATGTGAGGCGGCAGATCCGTTGCAGGGCGAATGGCAGCCCTGCCGCCGGGTCTTCAGCCAGTTCGACAGCTTCTCCCTGGATGCCACCCACTTCGTGCATCAGGGCAAAAACTGGTATCTCTGGGCGCAGAAAGATCCATTGATTCCCGGCAACTCAAATCTCTACCTGGCTGAGCTGCTGAATCCCTGGACGCTGAAAGGTACGCCGGTGATGCTGAGCCGGCCAGAATATGAGTGGGAGTGCGCAGGGTTTAGCGTGAACGAAGGTCCGGCGGTCATCCGTCACGGCGATCGGCTGTTTGTAACCTACTCCGCCAGTGCAACCGATGAGAATTACTGTCTGGGGATACTGTCGATTGCCGCTGATGCTGATCCGCTTGATACCGCTGCCTGGCAAAAGTCTGCCCGGCCGGTCTTTGTATCCAGCTGGGACAACCATCAGTATGGGCCGGGTCATAACAGCTTTACTCAGGATGAGGCGGGACGCGACGTCCTGGTTTATCACGCGCGTAACTACACTGAAATTGAGGGCGATCCTTTATGGGATCCGAACCGCCACACCCGACTGAAATATTTCAGCTGGCGGGAAGATGGCACGCCCGATTTCGGCGTGCCGCCTGCTGATTACACTAACGTGCCGTAAATCGTCAGCAACGCAACGGCAACCACCAGCACCAGTGAAGTCCGTTTCGCTAACGCCACGGCAACTCGTGGCGTTTCTACTTTATCAGTGTGCGGATCGCGCGACAGGGAGAACTGTGCCAGCGTCGTCAGCACCTGATACTGAGAACGGTGACGATCGGTCAGCGAAGCAAACCATGCGGGCAGCGCTTTTTCGCCGTGGCCCAGCAGCGCATAAGCCACACCCGCCAGCCGCACCGGGATCCAGTCGAGAAGATGCAGAATCGCATCCACGCCAGACTGCGAACGCGCCATCGGGGTACCGTGTTTTGCCAGCCAGCCTTGCCAGGCACGCAGAAACGCGTAACCCACCAGCAGCACCGGTCCCCACGGACCACCCACCACCAGCCAGAACATCGGCGCAAGATAGAAGCGGAAGTTTATCCACACCAGCGCATTCTGCAGTTCACGCAGGAACTCGCGCTCGCTGCATTCTACCGGCACGCCATGAATCAGCGTCAGCTCAGCCGCCATCGCCTGATGCGCAGCGTCGTCGTCATGACTGGCCGCTTTCAGGTAGCTATGATAGTGCTTGCGCACTGAACCGGCACCGATACAGAGCAGTCCGGCAACGATCCAGAACAGGAGTTGTAGCACACCAAACAGCAGGCCTTTCAGACTCCATACCACCAGCGCGGTCAGCGCCATCGCCAGCACAGCCATCAGCAGGGTGCGTATCATGGAGAAATGCCGGCGATGGCGGAAGATCGGCTCCAGCCGGTGTTCGAGCTGCCAGTGCTCGCCCAGTTTAAACAGGCGCTCCCAGCCTAAAACCAACAACAAGGTAAACAACGTCATACTGACTCCGCAAAAATCAGGATTTTTGCTGCGTTAACAGCTGTTTGTAGTAGTCCCAGTCAAAAGCAGGTCCGGGATCGGTTTTACGTACCGGTGCGATGTCGCTGTGCCCCGTGATACGTGAAGGCGTTACCGGATAGTGTTGCAGCAGCAACCGTGTTACCTGCTGCAGGGCCCGATATTGCGCCTCGCTATATGGCTCGCTGTCTGTCCCTTCCAGCTCAATGCCGATGGAAAAGTCGTTACAGTTTTCACGCCCTTCGAACTGCGAAACGCCCGCATGCCAGGCGCGTTTATCAAAGGGGACATACTGTACGATCTCCCCGTCACGACGAATCAGGCAGTGTGCCGCCACTTTCAGAGCGGCGATATCCGCAAAATAGGGATGAGCATCCGGCGGTAGGGTGCCGGTGAACAGTTTGTCGATCCACGGCCCGCCAAATTCACCGGGTGGCAGGCTGATATTGTGAATCACCAGCAGTGAGGGCGCCTCATTATCAGGCCGCTCATTGCAATGCGTTGACGGCACATGACGCACACCGGTCAGCCAGCCCTGTTTGATTTTCATACCGGTTTTCCTTGTTTCACCAGGCTGAGAATAGCATGAATAATAAAGGATTCTTGCCTCTTAGTGTGTCGGTCGGGTGACATTAAATCGCCGACTGTTAAGGATACTAAACAAAATACACTCTGTTGCTGGAACCTGATGCCGGTTCAGGCTATTGTGACCGCCTCTGTCATTTCCGTTTCTGGAGTAAAACACCTATGCCATCTCGTGGTTATGATGCCGACAGCCGCCGTCAGGCACTGATTAAACGCATTGAAAGTGACATCCCGGATGCCGTTGCGCTGGCGTTAAAAGAGGATCTTGGTGGTGAGATTGATGCTGACCGCGATATTACCGCGCAGCTGTTACCCGCCGAGACCCAGGCCCATGCGCAGGTCATCACCCGTGAAGCCGGTGTTTTCTGTGGTAAACGCTGGGTAGAAGAGGTCTTCATTCAACTCGGCTCACACGTAACTCTGAACTGGCATGTCGAAGATGGTGATCAGATCGATGCTGACCAGTTGCTGTTTGAAATCAGTGGCCCTGCTCGCCTGCTGCTGACCGCCGAACGTACGGCACTTAATTTTGTGCAGACGCTCTCGGGTGTTGCCACTGAAGTCAGCCGCTATGTCGCGCTACTGGCGGGAAGTCAGACACAACTGCTGGACACGCGCAAAACCCTGCCCGGACTCCGGACTGCACTGAAACATGCCGTGCTGTGTGGCGGCGGCAGCAATCATCGGCTGGGCCTCTCTGACGCTTATCTGATCAAAGAGAACCATATTATTGCCAGCGGATCGATTGCTCAGGCGGTGGAAAGAGCGCAATGGCTGCAGCCCGATGTGCCGGTTGAAGTTGAGGTGGAATCGCTGGAGGAGTTGCGTCAGGCGCTGGAGGCTGAAGCCGACATCGTGATGCTGGATAACTTCAGCCTGGAAGCGATGCGTGAAGCTGTCGAACTCAACCAGGGAAGGATCCTTCTGGAGGTTTCCGGCAACGTGACCGAAACCACCCTGCCACAGATCGCCCTTACCGGCGTGGACTATGTGTCGGTTGGCGCGCTGACTAAGCATGTGCGGGCGCTGGACCTCTCGATGCGTTTCAAACAAAAGTAGCCTGCCTCGCCCTAACCTGACACGGCGATTTTGCGATCCCGCTTCCGGCGCAGTTTCGACTGCGCTGCAATGCTGAAATTTCTTCACATCACGGTTTCCAGTCTGCTGATCTCTGGCTGTCTTTCATTGCCCCCCTATTTTTAACCTGTCGCCTTCTTAAATCAGGAGACGATATGATGAATTATCAACGTGGATTTACGCTGGTTGAACTGATGATTGTGGTGGGGATTGTGGCGATCTTAAGTGCCATTGGCCTGCCCGCTTATCAAAATTATCTGCAGCGCGCGGCCCTCACCGACATGCTGCAAACGATGGTGCCCTACAAAACCGCGGTAGAGCTTTGCGCCATGGAGCGTGGTGGCCCGACCCAGTGTCAGGCCGGAGAGGCGGGTATTCCGTCGGCCAGAGGATCGCGCTATGTCTCAGCACTAAGCGTGACCAATGGGGTAATTACGCTGGCCGGCCAGGAAAGCCTAAATGGCCTGAGTGTTGAAATGCTGCCGATCTGGGACAGCACCGATGGCGGCATCAGCTGGCAACGCAGCTGCACCAGCAACAACAACAGCCTGCGCGACAATTGCCTGGAGCAGTTCCGCTTTGCGGATAAAGGAGCCAGCGATGAACAAGCCTGATGAGGCGATCGCGGCATTGTGTCAGCGCTATCGCGCCATGGTGTTGCACCACGACGCCAGCCAGCTGCGTGTTGCTGTCGCGGAGAGTGTGCCGCCAGGACTGGCTGAGGCACTCCATTTTGCCAGCCAGTGTCAGATAGAGATCGAATGCTGGCCGCAGGCCCGGCTCGACCAGTTTCAACACGCTGACGCACCGCTGGTGGCGCGCGAAGAAGCACCCGCAGAGTCAGCGATTGAAGCGACACAGCTGATTCTGCGTCAGGCACTGGAGCGGCGCGCTTCCGATGTGCATATCGAACCCTGTCGGGATAGCCTGCGGGTGCGACTGCGCATCGACGGCGTACTGCATCCCCTCTCCTCACTGCCTTCCACTCAGCCAGCGGCGCTGCTGGCAAGACTGAAGATCCTCGGGGGGCTGGATATCGCCGAACGCCGCTTACCGCAGGATGGTCAGTTCAGCATGGAGATCGCCGGTAAACCCGCCTCGTTTCGCCTGGCGACCTTACCTGTTTACGGCGGAGAGAAAGCGGTGGTCCGGCTGCTGCAGAGTGAAAGCGCAGCGCTGTCACTGGATAAGCTCGGCTTACCCGCGGCGCAGCTGCGTCTGTTCTGTGCCGCACTGGCCCAGCCGCAGGGACTGATTCTGGTGACCGGCCCCACCGGCAGCGGCAAGACTTTTACGCTCTATAGCGGACTCAGCGCCCTGAATAAGCCGGAAAAAAACCTGTGCAGCGTTGAAGATCCGATTGAGATCCCGCTGCCCGGCATTAACCAGACGCAGATCCATAGCAAAAACGGTCTCGATTTTAACCGCGTGTTGCGGGCGTTATTGAGGCAGGATCCGGACGTGATCATGGTGGGCGAGATCCGCGATGCCGAAACGGCGGAAATTGCGGTGAAAGCGGCGCAGACCGGGCACCTCGTACTGTCGACGCTGCACACCAACTCCACCGCAGAGACGCTGACCCGGCTGCGGCAGATGGGAATTCCGGGTTATCTGCTGGGACCAGCGCTGAAACTGATCGTTGCTCAGCGCCTGGTTCGACGCCTCTGCACCCATTGCCGTCAGCCCGCCCAGGCGGTGGCGCACTATCCTGCAGAACTCTGGCCCGGCACCCTGCAAACCTGGCGGGCGCCCGGCTGCGACCACTGCTTTTCCGGCTATTTTGGTCGGCTGGCGCTGTTTGAACTGCTGCCGATCAATGCCAGGCTGCAAAATGCGATCGCCGCCGAAATGCCGCTGGAGAATCTGCTCAGTCTGGCGAAACAGCAGGGATTGCGCACTCTTCTGGTTTCCGGCCTGGAGGCGGTAAGCCGGGGTGATACTTCGCTGGAAGAGATGCAACGGGTGATTGGGCTGGACGATGGCTAATGCAGCGCTATTCAGCTGGCAGGCGGTCGATAGTCAGGGCCAGTTATGCAGTGGTCAGCTGCTGGCTGTCGACAGGGACAACCTGCTGCTGATGCTGGCGCAGCGCGATTTTCTGCCAGTGAGCTGGAAGCGGGAAAAAGTCTGGCGTCAGGGGGACTGGAAGTGGCAACACAAAACCGATCTGATTCGCCAGCTGGCCACTCTTCTCAAAGCGGGCCTGCCGCTGGCAGAGAGTCTGGCTTTGCTGGCGGAGGGCCATCCGCATGCAGGCTGGCGCGCCCTGATGCTCGCTTTGCATCATCGGGTACTCAGCGGTGCCCCTTTTTCACAGGCATTACGTGAGTGGCCGCAGATCTTTCCGGCGCTCTATCCCGCCCTGATGGAGGTGGGTGAACTCACCGGTCAGCTGGACGTCTGTTGCAGCGAGCTAGCCCAGCAGCAAATCCGCCAGCAGCAGTTATGGCATCAGGTGGCGAAGGCACTGCGCTATCCCCTGTTCATTTTGCTGGTGGCGATGGCTGTCACCTGCGGCATGCTGCTATTCGTGCTGCCGGAGTTCGTTGCGGTTTATGACTCCTTTGACGCGCCCCTGCCCGCTTTTACGGCAACGGTAATGCAGTTATCAGCCGCGCTTCAGGAATGGGGAGGTGTGCTGGCCTTTGGTGTTTCGCTGATGCTGGTTGGCTGGCATCAGCTACGACGACGCTCTGCAGGCTGGCAACGCCGTGAGCAGGCGCTTTTCCTGCGCATCCCACTGCTTTCCGGGTTGTGGCGCGGCACGCAACTGACGCAGATCTACACCATTCTGAATCTCACGCAGCGCGCCGGGTTAACACTGTTACAGGGCCTGGCTGCCGTGGAAGTCACGCTCTCCTCATTGCTCTGGCGGGAAGCGATGGCCGGACTCCAGCAGCACATTGCTCAGGGAAGTCCTCTGCATCAGGCGCTGATCAATCACCCATTGTTCACCCCCTTGTGTGGTCAGTTAATTCGGGTCGGTGAAGAGGCGGGCGCGCTGGATTTGATGCTGGCACGTCTTGCGGAATGGCATGAAGCAGAAACGCGAGAGCGCGCTGACACGCTGGCGTCGTCGCTGGAACCGATGATGATGGTGGTGATTGGCGGCATTGTCGGCACGCTGGTGATTGCGATGTACCTGCCGGTGTTCGGGCTGGGGGATGCAATGCATTAAGGGGCGCACGCTGCGCCCCGAATGACTATCGGTTGAAAACGCGGTTTTCCTGCTCATTAACCCGGATAAAGGTCGTGCGCTTGGTCAGCTCTTTCAGGCGCTCTGCTCCGACGTAAGTACAGGCGGAACGCAGCCCACCCAGAATATCGCGCGCGGTATCAGCGACCGGCCCCCGCAATGGCAGTTTCACCGTTTTCCCTTCTGCGGCACGGTACTGCGCGACACCACCGACGTGCCGCTTCATCGCCGACTCGGAGCTCATGCCGTAAAAGAGCATAAAGCTTTCGCCATTCTCTTCGACCACCTGCCCTTCACACTCATCATGTGCCGCAAGCATGCCACCCAGCATCACGAAGTCAGCACCGCCGCCAAACGCTTTCGCAATATCGCCAGGCACTGAACAGCCGCCATCACTGACAATCTGTCCGCTTAAGCCATGCGCCGCATCGGCACACTCAATGACGGCAGAAAGTTGCGGATAGCCCACGCCGGTTTTCACACGGGTTGTGCAGACCGATCCCGGGCCGATGCCGACTTTAACGATATCCGCGCCGGAGAGGATCAGTTCCTCCACCATTTCACCTGTGACCACGTTACCGGCACAGATGGTTTTGGACGGGAAAGTTTCACGTGCCCGCTGCAGAAAATCGACAAAATGCTGAGAGTAACCGTTGGCCACGTCGATGCAGATAAACTGTAGATCGTCTGACAGCGCCATAATCGTGACCAGTTTACTCAGATCGGCCTCTGAAGTGCCGGTTGACACCATCAGATGTTTCAGGACTGAAGCAGGCACGCGCTGAATAAACGCGCGCCAGTCGTCTGCGCTGTAATGCTTGTGGACGGCAGTAAGGATATTGAAGCTGGCCAGCGCCTCGGCCATCGAAAATGTGCCGACGGTATCCATGTTGGCGGCGATGATGGGTACGCCGCTCCAGCTAAGGCCCGAATGTCTGAAGGTAAAGCTGCGTTCCAGCTCAACCTGTGAGCGACTTTGCAGCGTGGAGCGTTTGGGGCGGATTAAGACATCTTTAAAGCCCAGTTTCAGATCTTCTTCAATACGCATAAACAGTGTCCTGGTAAGTGGCAACGAATCGTAGTTCACGAAGTAAGCACAGCTCCAGTGGCGTTATGATACGCGCCTCTCGCTGCACGACAAGACTGCGAATTTCACTTTATTTACGCTACAATCCGTTAAATTTAGTTGTGCTTTATCGGTGTGATCTGACGCGCATTTTTGCGTTTTTTAGCCAGATCTTTACCCTGAACCCATGTCGTAAAAGAAGTCAGGTGAGAAACATGCCCTATATCGTCGCGCTTACAGGGGGGATCGGCAGTGGAAAAAGTACGATTGCCCAGGCATTCGCCACGTCTGGCGTGGAAATTATTGATGCTGACCTGATCGCCCGTGAAGTTGTTGAACCTGGCACGCCCGCTTTGCAGGCCATTCAGGCCCACTTCGGTGCGTCTATAGTGACAGAGCAGGGGATGCTTGATCGTAAACAGCTTCGCGACATTATTTTTCAGCAGCCGGAAGAGAAAAGCTGGCTAAACGCGCTGCTCCATCCGCTGATAAACGCCCGGACGCGACAACTGATCGCCCAGGCCACCTCACCTTATGTGCTCTGGGTGGTGCCATTACTGGTGGAAAATCAGTTACAGCACCAGGCTGATCGGGTACTGGTGGTAGATGTCGATGAGCCAACGCAGTTAGCGCGGACTCAACAGCGTGACCATCTTTCCGTCGAGCAGGCGAAACGTATTCTTGCCTCACAGGCCACGCGCCAGCAGCGCCTCGCCTGTGCCGATGACATTATTGATAACAGTGGCGAGCCCGAAGACGCCCTGCCACAGGTTGCCGAACTCCATCAGCGCTATCTCAGGCTGGCGGCAACGAAACAGGATTAATACCATGAGCACACCCGTTCTGTTTGAACACCCACTGAATGAAAAAATGCGAACCTGGCTACGGGTTGAGTTTTTGATTAATCAGTTAGATGAAACCACGCCACTGGATAAGACCGTCAATGCGCTGACCTTTTTTCGTCTGATTGGCGAGTTGCTCGATATTTTCGAGCGCGGCGATATGCGGACAGAACTGTTAAAAGAGCTGGAGCGTCAGCAGCAAAAATTACGCGCCTGGGCTGATGTCCCCGGTGTCGACATGACGCTGGTGGATGCCCTGCGCGATAAAATCAAAATTCAGTCAACGCAGTTGATGAATGCCCCGCGTATGGGCCAGCAACTCCGTGAGGATCGTCTGATTGCCCTGGTGCGCCAGCGACTGAGTATCCCTGGCGGATGCTGCAGCTTTGATTTGCCGGGCCTGCACATCTGGCTCCACCTGCCGCAGGAAACGCGCGATGCACAGGTCGAAGCCTGGATGCATACGCTGGAACCGCTGCATCATGCGCTGGCGATGGTACTGGACCTGATCCGCCAGTCCGGCGCGTTCCACATGCAGACCAGCCTTAATGGTTTTTATCAGGATAATGCCGAGGGCGCCGACCTGCTGCGACTGCAGTTGTCGCTGGAGGATGCGCTCTATCCACAGGTGTCCGGACATAAAAGCCGCTACGCCATTCGTTTTATGCCACTTGATAGTGAGCGCGGTGAAGTTCCCGACCGCCTTAACTTCCAACTGGCCTGTTGTTAGAGGTAAACATGCAGCAAGAAGTAATGACCGTTTCCTGTCCGCAGTGCGGTAAAGATGTAATCTGGGATGAGCTCAGCCCGTGGCGCCCCTTTTGCAGTAAGCGCTGTCAGCTCATCGATTTAGGTGAGTGGGCCGCAGAAGAGAAACGCATTCCCAGCAGCGATGATATGAACGACAGTGATAACTGGAGCGAGGAAGATCGCTGATAATCGGATGGGGCGCATTGCCCCATCTGCTCAGAGTTCGCCTGCGACCAGACGCGCAATCAGCTGATGATTCGCGGGCGGAAACTCCTCTGCCACCAGTGCATGCTGATCAACCCAACGCTGCGGCTGACCCTCTTTACCCCACGGCTCACCTTTCCATCCTTCAACCAGAAAGAAATGCAGCGTCACGCGCAGATCGTCATAGCTGTGGTCTGCATGACCAATCGGGCGAGCCTCGGTGACTTCAATGCCGGTCTCTTCCTGGAGTTCTCTTATCAGTCCTTGTTCGGCGCTTTCGCCCGCTTCAATCTTACCGCCAGGAAACTCCCACTTGTTCGCCATGTAAGAGGTCGCGGCGCGCTGGGTAAGGAAAATTTGTTTATTGGCATTGCGAATGATGCCAACTGCAACCTGCAGGTGCTTCATGGAGACTATCCGGTAGTAATAGGTGAATGAAGGCTGATTTTAGAGCATGCCGTCGCGGAAGTTAACCGCTTTAGCTCAGCGCTGGCGCACTTACTGCGCTGGCAGAGACCATAAAAAAAGGAGCCAGCGGCTCCTTTTTTATCAGCATTCAGTCTCAGGCGATGCGGCCATGACACTGCTTAAACTTTTTACCGGAACCACATGGGCAAGGATCGTTGCGGCCAACTTTGCGTTCGCCACTCTGCTCCGCCACAGGTTCTGATGCCAGCAGATCTTCTTCTACATGGCTCAGTTGCTGTTGCTGTGCCAGACGTTCAGCTTCTTCGCGACGTTGTTGCTCCATCGCTTCAACTTCTTCTGGCATGCGCACCTGCACTTTGCTCAGCGTACTGATCACTTCATATTTCAGTGATTCAAGCATCGCGGCAAACATGGCGAAGGATTCACGCTTGTACTCCTGCTTCGGATCTTTCTGCGCATAGCCGCGCAGATGGATACCCTGACGCAGATAGTCCATCGCTGCCAGATGCTCTTTCCACAATGAATCCAGCGTCTGCAGCATCACGCCTTTTTCAAAGTTGCGCATCATTTCCGCACCAACGATCTCTTCTTTCTCAGCGTAGCTTTCCATAGCATGAGTCATGATTCGCTCACGCAGCACTTCTTCATGCAGGTCAGGCTCTTTATCCAGCCACTCTGCAATCGGCAGGTTCAGATCGAAGTCAGTACGCAGACGCTCTTCCAGGCCTGGCACGTCCCACATTTCTTCCAGCGACTGTGGCGGGATGTAGGTATCGATGGTGACTTTATAGACATCATGGCGAATGCTGTTGATGGTTTCGCTCACGTCAGATACATCCAGCAGCTCATTACGCTGACTGTAGATCGCGCGACGCTGGTCGTTAGCCACATCATCATATTCCAGCAGCTGCTTACGAATATCGAAGTTACGGCTTTCAACTTTACGCTGCGCGTTGGCAATCGCTTTAGTCACCCACGGGTGCTCAATCGCTTCGCCTGGCTTCATGCCCAGTTTACGCATCATATTTGAGACGCGGTCTGAGGCGAAAATACGCATCAGCGCATCTTCCATCGACAGGTAGAAGCGTGAAGAACCGGCGTCACCCTGACGACCTGCACGACCACGCAGCTGGTTATCGATACGACGTGATTCGTGACGTTCAGTACCGACGATGTGCAAGCCACCTGACGCCAGAACCGCATCATGACGAATCTGCCAGGCCGCTTTGATCTCTTCGATTTGTGCTTCAGTTGGCTCTTCCAGTTCGGCCACTTCAGCGTGCCAGCTACCGCCCAGCATAATGTCCGTACCACGTCCGGCCATGTTGGTCGCGATAGTGACCGCACCTGGCTGGCCAGCCTGCGCCACGATGTCCGCTTCGCGGGCGTGGAATTTGGCGTTCAGGACGTTATGTTTGATACCGGCGCGGGTCAGTTCGTTAGAGACCACTTCTGATTTTTCAATCGAGATGGTCCCCACCAGCACTGGCTGACCATTGGCTGTACGCTCACGGATATCTTCAATAATCGCATCGATCTTCTCTTTCTCTGTCATGTAGACCAGGTCAGCCAGATCTTTACGCACCATCGGACGGTTAGTCGGCACGACAATGGTGTCGAGCTTGTAAATAGAGCTGAACTCGAACGCTTCGGTATCGGCGGTACCGGTCATACCGGCCAGCTTCTCGTAAATACGGAAGTAGTTCTGGAAGGTAATTGAGGCCAGCGTCTGGTTCTCGTTCTGGATCTCTACGCCTTCTTTCGCTTCAATCGCCTGATGCAGACCATCTGACCAGCGACGCCCCTGCATGGTACGGCCGGTGTGTTCATCAACAATCACCACTTCGCCATCTTTCACGATGTAATCAACATCGCGGGTAAAGAGTGCGTGCGCACGCAGCGCCGCAGTGACGTGGTGCATCAGCATGATGTTGGTCGGTGAGTAGAGTGACTCGCCCGCTTCCATGATGCCCTGGCTGACCAGCAGCTCTTCCACTTTCACCAGACCACGCTCAGACATGTGAGCCTGACGTGCTTTCTCATCGACCCAGAAGTCGCCTTCACCCTGATGGGTTTCGGTATCTTCTTTATCCTGGCGAACAAGGTGAGGGATGATCTTGTTCACTTTGGTGTAGAGATCAGAACTGTCTTCTGCAGGACCGGAGATGATCAGCGGTGTACGCGCTTCATCGATCAGGATGGAGTCGACCTCATCTACCAGCGCATAGTGCAGTTTACGCTGTACGCGCTCTTCCGGACTGAAAGCCATGTTGTCGCGCAGGTAGTCGAAGCCATATTCGTTGTTGGTGCCGTAGGTAATGTCTGCTGCGTATGCTTCACGCTTCGCCACAGCCGGCAGGCCCGACATGTTGATACCAATGCTTAAACCCAGGAACTCAAACAGTGGACGGTTGTTTTCCGCATCACGCTGTGCCAGATAGTCGTTGACGGTCACCACATGAACGCCTTTGCCAGACAGCGCATTCAGGTAGGCTGGTAGCGTTGCGGTCAGGGTTTTACCTTCACCGGTACGCATCTCAGCGATGCAGCGGTCGTTCAGCACCATGCCGCCGATCAGCTGCACGTCGAAGTGACGCATCCCGAACACACGTTTACTCGCTTCACGCACAGTAGCGAACGCTTCCGGAATCAGACTTTCCAGCGTTTCACCTTTTTTCAGGCGCTCACGGAACAGGTCGGTTTTGGCTTTCAGCTCATCGTCTGAGAGCTTCTCAAAATCGGGCTCCATCTTATTGATGACGTCTACCACTTTGCGCATACGACGCAGCGTACGATCGTTACTGCTACCAAAAACCTTGGTTAATATTTTGCTAAACATAATAAATATATTCTCAATTCAGCCGGAGCATTCCGGACTGCTAAATCTAAACAGAGTGAG
Organism: Pantoea sp. RCC30.1; assembly: GCF_058148845.1. Classification (NCBI taxonomy): domain Bacteria; kingdom Pseudomonadati; phylum Pseudomonadota; class Gammaproteobacteria; order Enterobacterales; family Erwiniaceae; genus Pantoea; species Pantoea sp. RCC30.1. The sequence continues at coordinate 113,424 of NZ_JBXUHX010000006.1, forward strand.
TAAAACCAATACTATTAGCAGAACAATCGGGCGGGTCCGGCGCGTATGCCATGCACGCTGGCATGCCATTCAACCCATGAGCGGGTAACGGCCATAAAGAGAGGCGGTGTTGTCATCTGCTGCGGTGCGGTATGCAGCGCAGAATGGGATGTCAGTAAATTATGCAGAGAGTCGATCAGCGCCAGCTTTTGGGCCGCCAGCGGTAACTGTTGTTGCTCCGCCTGCGCCTGGGGCGCCAGCGTGAAAGAGAGGTGACGAATAACGGTGCGGATGGCGTGCTGATGCCAGTAATCCACGTTGAAGCTCGGGCGTCGGGATGCTTCCTGAAGCCGGATTAAATGATCAAAGCGTGTGGCAGGACCAAGAAAGAGACTGCTGGTCGGAGATTCAGAAGACGCGTTGAGTTCGGAGCTTTGCGCACAGGCTGGCAGGCCAAAGCTGGCCGCTACCATCCCTAACAGGAGATGGGGCCAGAAATAGCGTCTACCTAATTGTCGCCAGCGCTGAAGAATCCCGATCACAACCTTTCCATCGCGCACGCTCTGTTGCGCTCTTGTTTTCGTGTACCCGCCGCGAGCCGCAACGGATTTCGGCCTGTAAAAGCGCCACAGATAGTAACATTAATGTGGGGCATCCACACCTGGGTTTAAAGTGGCGACATGAGAAAACGCGTGTGATTGTTCAGCAATTCAGCAGAACAGACAACGCTTTGCGAGTGAGGTCGCAATCATCAGGTGTGTTATGGAAGGCAATAAAAAAACGGCTGGTGCCGCTGACCGGAGAGGGTGTCAGCATAACCAGCCGTTTCACGTTCTGGGGTAGTTAAGCCAGAACCAGATTCGGTGCTTTGAATGCCACTGGCAGTTCAGCTTCGTCTTCGAAGGTTGCCCATTCCCAGGCTTCCTGCTTAGCCAGAACCGCTTGCAGCAACTTGTTGTTCAGCGCGTGGCCTGATTTGAACGCAGTGAATGCGCCAATGATGTTGTGACCACACATAAACAAGTCGCCAATCGCGTCCAGCATTTTGTGACGGACAAACTCGTCTTCAAAACGCAGACCTTCTTCATTCAGTACGCGGAAATCATCCAGACCTATCGCACAATCTAAGCTACCGCCCAGGCACAGGCCTTTAGACTGCAGATATTCGATTTCACGCATAAAGCCAAATGTACGCGCCCGGCTGATTTGACGAACAAAGGCGTCAGCAGAGAAGTTCATCGCATAACGCTGTGAGCTGGAATCGATGGCCGGGTGTTTGAAGTCGATGGTGAAATCAAGCGAGAAGCCGTTATACGGTTTGATCTCGGCCCATTTGTCACCCTCTTCCACACGCACGGTCTGCTTAACACGCACAAATTTCTTCGCGCTGTTGAGCTGCTCGATGCCCGCATCCATCAGCAGATAGATAAACGGTGCTGCGCTGCCATCCATGATCGGGATTTCCGGCGCATCGACTTCAACAATAATGTTGTCGATACCCAGACCCGCCAGGGCGGCATTGAGGTGTTCAACCGTTGAAATACGCACGCCTTCATCATTCACCAGGCAGGTACTCAGCATGGTGTCGCGCACGTATTTTGCATCAGCCGGAAAATCTACCGGTGGATTCAAGTCGGTGCGACGATAGATGACCCCGGTATTAGCCGACGCAGGGCGTAATGTCAGTGTGACTTTTTTGCCGGTATGTAAACCGACACCAGTCGCCTGAACAATACGTTTTAATGTCCTTTGTTTGATCATCGTATTATCTCGCAATATCACCTTTCCGACCGCCAGTATACTTTACCAGCGGACAGACACTTTAGCACAAAGAGCGGAGAATCCCAATTATAGGGTTAATCCTAGTCGGCCTGCTTACGTAAAAAGGCCGGAATATCAAGATAGTCAGGCTCTTTGTTCGACTGCGCAGCCGGGTCGTTAACGACTTTGGCAGCAGGCTTCTGCTCCTGCGGCAGTGGTGACATACCGTGCTGCTGGTAGCGATGATCCATCACTGGCTGACTGGCTGGCTTGTTGGTGACCAGCGTGATTTCCGGACGCTTGTCCATGCCGATACCGGTTGCCACCACAGTGACGCGCAGTTCGTCATTCATTTCCGGATCAAGCGAAGTACCGATTACCACGGTCGCATTGTCAGAGGCGAAGGCGCGGATAGTGTTACCCACGGTCTCGAACTCATCCAGACGCAGGTCGAAGCCCGCAGTAATGTTGACCAGCACGCCACGCGCGCCTGACAGGTCGATATCTTCCAGCAGTGGGCTGGAGATTGCCATTTCAGCCGCTTCTTCCGCACGATCTTCACCGCACGCAACGCCTGAACCCATCATCGCATAGCCCATTTCGGACATGACTGTACGCACGTCAGCAAAGTCGACGTTCATCAGGCCCGGACGGGTGATCAGCTCAGCGATACCCTGGACTGCGCCTTTCAGCACGTCGTTGGCAGCACCAAATGCATCCAGCAGGGAGATACCACGGCCCAGCACTTTCAGCAGCTTGTCGTTTGGAATGGTGATCAGTGAATCGACATGCTTAGAGAGTTCAGCGATCCCCTGCTCGGCAAACGCCATGCGCTTTTTGCCTTCGAAGTTGAACGGCTTAGTGACAACCGCCACCGTCAGGATACCGAGATCCTTGGCCACTTCAGCGACCACAGGTGCTGCACCAGTACCGGTACCGCCGCCCATGCCTGCTGCGATGAAGACCATGTCTGCCCCTTCCAGCGCAGCCCGCAGTGCTTCGCGATCTTCTTCTGCAGAGTTACGGCCTACTTCCGGGTTCGCACCCGCACCCAGACCTTTGGTAATGTTATTACCGATCTGAATAGTCTGGCCAACAGCTGTTTTACGCAGCGCTTGCGCGTCGGTATTCACAGCAAAGAATTCCACACCTTCGATACGTTCGCGTACCATGTGCTCTACGGCGTTACCGCCGCCGCCACCGACGCCGATGACTTTAATCACCGCGTCGTTGGTTAATTCCATAGGTTCAAACATGATTTCTCTCCGTTATGTGCCTGTCGCCTGGAGATCACTAAAGAAAACAGCATGATCCCCTTTCACAAAAATTAAAACTCTTTTTTTAACCAACTGTTAATACGCTTGAACCAGTTACCTACTGAGACCCGTTTTTCGGTCTCTGCATCACCGTTCATGTGCGACTCTTTGCCGTAATGCAACAGTCCCACGGCAGTGGAGTAGTACGATTCCTGCGCATAGTCAGTCAGGCCGGTAATATTCAGCGGCTGTCCGATACGCACCTGCGTATGGAATACGCGTTGCGCACAGGCCGCCAGTCCTTCGATTTGCGCTGCACCACCGGTCAGGACAATGCCTGCGGCTAAGTGATGCTTTACGCCCTGCTGACGCAGTTGTTCCTGTAACTGCAGAATCTCGTCATTGACCAGATTCAAAAGTTCGGTGTAACGCGGCTCAATTACTTCCGCCAGCGTCTGACGTTGCAGGCTGCGCGGTGGACGTCCACCCACACTTGGCACTTCAACGTTCTCATCTTTGCCGACAATCGAGCCCAGCGCGCAACCATGGCGCACTTTGATTGCCTCAGCGTCCGTTGGCGGTGTACCAAACGCATAGGCGATATCGCTGGTGACCACGTTGCCTGCATAAGGAATCACCTTAGTGTGCCGTAAAGCGCCGCCGGTATATACGGCTATGTCCATTGTACCGCCACCAATATCGACAACACACACGCCCAGCTCACGTTCGTCTTCAGTCAGAACAGCAAAACTGGAGGCGAGACCGGCAAAAATCAGCTGATCCACTTTCAGCCCGCAACGCTCAACGGCTTTAACGATGTTCTTCGCCATGTCGTTGTGGCAAGTGATCAGGTGCACTTTCGCCTGCATACGCACGCCGGAAAGCCCGACCGGATTCTTAATCCCTTCCTGATAGTCGATGGCATATTCCTGAGGAATCACGTGCAGAATGCGATGCTCGTCACGTACTCTCACCGATTTGGCGGTATGTACGACGTTCTCTACATCATCCTGAGTCACTTCCTCTTCCGAAATCGGAACCATCCCGATTTCGTTCTGACAACTGATATGTTTGCCCGATAAAGCAAGGTAGACGGAGGAGATCTGGCAATCTGCCATCAGCTCAGCCTGATCGATGGCGCGCTGAACGCATTTCACCACCGACTCAAGGTCGTTTACGCCACCTTTATCCATACCACGGGAAGGACAGCTGCCCACCCCAATAATGTTGACCATACCATCGGGCAGAATTTCCCCAACCAGGGCGGCAACCTTCGCAGTGCCGATTTCGAGTCCAACTACCAGTTTTCTGTCCGTTGCCTTGATCATTGTTGTTTAGCCTGTGCCTGGTTCTGTTGCTGATTACTGTCCTGTGGCTCCATCACGACCGGTGTCCAGCCAACAGAAGCGCCAGAGTCGTATCGCAAATCCACGTAGCTGATACGTTTGCTCTCGTTCTGACCTTGCTGTTGCAGCACCGGGTAGAGCTCAATAAAGCGATTCAGTCGTTTCATGGTGTCGCTGCGTCCCAGTTCGATACGTACATCATCGCTGGTGACCAACTGCCATGAACGACGCGCCGTCATCGACGCCACCTTCAGGGTAAACTTCCGGGCTTTCAGCACATCATCCATGCTGTGATAGCCCGCCAGGACCTCTTTCTCACTCCCTTCTGGCCCATACAACATCGGCAGTGTCTCTTTGCCGACATGACTGGCAGGTACGCTAAAGGCGTTACCCTCAGCGTCCACCATATGCAAATCGTTCCAGCGCGCCACCGGCGTGTACTCCACCAGATGAATCTTTAGTTCGTCCGGCCACTGCTTACGCACGCTGACCTGCTTAATCCACGGCAGTCGCTCAATCTGCTGCTGCAGGATGTCCACGTTCTGAGACATAAAAGTCCCAGGCGGACCCAGCGACAAAATCGCCTGACGAATATCGTCGTGAGTGGTGTAGTGCGTCTGTCCTGTCACCACCAGTTTTGACAACGGCAGCCGGGATGCATCGTTCATCCACTTAAGCACCACCAGCCCGCCAGCAACCATAATCCCGATAACGATCAGCAGGAAAAAAATGCCGAACAGTCGGGCTCCGTTACTGCGCCCGGTGCGAATACGCTCCTGCGGTTCACGGTTTCGAACTCTCATCGCCGCCTGTGACATATCAGTCGGCCAGCTCCAGAATATGAGCAACCAGCTGCGGGAAGCTCATGCCCGCCTGTTTCGCTGCCATAGGAACCAGGCTATGGCTGGTCATGCCCGGCGAGGTATTGGCTTCCAGTAACTGAAAGCGCCCTTCCCCGTCGGTCATCACATCAACCCGTCCCCAGCCACGACACCCCAGAGCACGCCAGGCCGCCAGCACCAGCTGCTGCAATTCAGCTTCACGTTCAGCGCTTAAGTCGGCCGGACAGACGTACTGAGTATCGTCAGAAATGTATTTAGCTTCATAGTCATAGAACTCGCTGGCGCTCTTTATTTCAATTGAGGGCAGAATGCGATCGCCCACAATCGCGACGGTGTACTCCGCGCCGCTGAGAAACGCCTCGACCAGTACGTCATTGTCGTACTTAAACGCCATCTCCAGTGCTGCCGGCAGCGCGCTCAGATCGTTAACCCGACTGATGCCCACGCTGGAGCCTTCACAGGCTGGCTTCACAAATAATGGCAGGCCAAGCGCTGCAATCACCGCAATATTCTCTTCATCCAGCCCGGCATCAAACTGCTGACGCGTTAGCCAGACAAACTTTCCTGACGGTAAACCGCGACCCTGCCAAAGCAGTTTGGTGCGCAGCTTATCCATAGTCACCGCCGATGCCATCACGCCGCTGCCGGTGTAAGGCAGTTGCAGGAACTCCAGCACCGCCTGCATCGTGCCATCTTCACCGCCCCGGCCATGCAGTGCGATAAAGGCTTTGTTGAATCCCTGCTCTTTCAGCGTCAGCACGGAGACATCGCGGGTATCGATGCCATGCGCATCAATGCCCATTTCCCGCAATCCGGCTATCACAGCCTGACCCGAGTTGAGTGAAACCTCGCGCTCTGCCGAGGTGCCGCCCATTAATACTGCAACTTTATCCGCCATGACGATCCTCCGCTTTGCGTTCCGGCTGGAGCTTAGTGTCCGCCAGCTTGCGGGCAACCTTGCCGACGTTACCTGCACCCTGCACCAGAATCAGGTCATTGCCTGACAGCAGCGGTGCCAGCATCTCCGGCAGTTCGTCATGTTCCGGCACCAGAATCGGATCGACCTTGCCCCGGTTACGAATGGCACGGCACAGCGAACGGCTGTCAGCGCCGGGAATCGCGGTCTCACCGGCGGAGTAAACATCCAGCATCAGCAACACATCGACATGCGACAGCACGTTAGCGAAATCATCAAACAGATCGCGGGTACGGCTGTAACGGTGCGGCTGAAACACCATCACCAGTTTTTTATCCGGCCAGCCTGCGCGCGCGGCTTTAATCGTCGCGTCCACTTCGGTTGGGTGATGACCGTAATCATCCACCAGCATCGCAGTGCCCGGCTGTCCGTTTACCGGCTCGGTCGGGAATTCACCCAACAAATCAAAGCGACGTCCCGTGCCCTGGAAACTCTCCAGCGCAGCCAGGATAGCATTGTCTTCAATGCCCTCTTCAGTGGCGACGGCGACAGCGGCTGCCGCATTCAGGGCGTTGTGGCGACCCGGCGCGTTCAGCGTAATCTGCAGTGGCGCTTTGTCCTGACGAATCAGAAGGAAATGCCCCTGCGCGCCACTCTGCTCGTAATTTTCAATGCGCAGATCCGCATCGTCACTGAAACCGTACGTGGTGATATGACGGCCCACGCGTGGGATCAGGTCACGAATAACCGCATCATCCACACACATCACCGCACGACCGTAAAACGGCAGGTTGTGCAGGAAGTTAATAAACGTCTGTTTCAGGTTCTCAAAATCGCCCTGATAGGTGTCCATATGGTCAGCTTCGATGTTGGTCACAATCGCCACCATCGGCTGCAGATGCAGGAACGATGCATCGCTCTCATCCGCTTCAGCAATCAGATACCGGCTGTTACCCAGACGGGCATGGGTGCCTGCTGCTTTAACCAGTCCGCCATTAACGAAGGTCGGATCGAGACCCGCTTCCGCATAAATACTCGACACCATCGCCGTGGTCGTCGTTTTGCCATGCGTACCCGCGACGGCGATGCCGTGACGGAAACGCATCAGTTCGGCCAGCATCTCCGCACGACGGATCACCGGGATACGCTGTTCGCGTGCCGCCACCAGTTCAGGGTTATCCTGTGAAACAGCGCTGGAAACGACCACCACGCTGGCATCGGTCACGTTTTCGGGGCGATGGTTAAAATAAATGGTGGCACCCAGCGCAATCAGGTTCTGCGTCACCGGGTTAGGGGCCAGATCTGAACCACTGATATGGTAGCCTTCATTTGCTAACACTTCGGCAATACCGCCCATGCCAGCACCGCCGATGCCGACAAAATGGATGTGCCGGACGCGACGCATCTCGGGCACGATAGAACGCAGTTTTGCCAATTGTTGTGTATTCATCGCTCTCTGTTACCTGCTATTTCAGTTTGTACCCAGCCCGGGTACAGGTCAGACGCGCTGACCGGAATGATTACTTTGCGGCGCGAGCCACTTCCAGAGCGACCCGTTCAGTCGCATCGGGAATCGCCACCTGACGGGCCTGTTCAGCCATCGTCAGCAGTGTTGCACGATCCCAGTGGCGTAGCTGATCCGCTACAGCCTCCGCAGTAAATTGCGGCTGCTCAAAAATTCTGGCGGCGCCCGCTTTCTCCAGCGGCAGCGCGTTCCAGTACTGCTGGCGATCTTTGTGCTGAAACGGCACAAAAATCGCCGGTAAACCAGCGGCAGCGACTTCGCTCACGGTTAACGCGCCGGAGCGACATACCACCACATCAGCCCATGCGTAGGCAGCAGCCATATCATCAATAAACTCGGTGACCTTATGCTGCGTCTGACCGACCTGCTGATACGCTTTCTCTGCTTCGGGCAATGCCCCTTTACCGGTCTGATGCCACAGCGTGATCTCATCACCCATCAGTGCCGCAACTTGCGGCAGCGTCTGGTTCAGTATCCGTGCGCCCTGACTTCCACCAATCACCAGCACCCGAATCGGGCCATGACGATCCGCCAGACGTTGCGCGGGTAAAGACAGGGCCAGAACATCAGTGCGAACCGGATTTCCTACCACGTCGGCGGTGGGAAACGCGCCCGGAAACGCCTGCAAAACTTTGGTGGCGATTTTCGCCAGCCATTTGTTGGTCAGGCCGGCAATGCCGTTCTGCTCATGCAGCACAACCGGAATACCGCAGCTCCAGGCTGCTAAGCCGCCAGGACCAGAAACGTAGCCGCCCATGCCCAGCACCACATCTGGCTTCCAGGCTTTCATGATGCGACGCGCCTGACGCCATGCATTGAAGATGCGCAGCGGTGCAAGCAGCAGCGCTTTCATGCCTTTCCCGCGTAACCCGCTGATACGGATGAAGTCGATGTCGATGCCATGCTTTGGCACCAGATCGGCTTCCATACGGTCGGCGGTGCCTAGCCAGCGAACCTGCCAACCCTGTTTCATCAGATGATGGGCGACAGCCAGACCGGGGAAGACATGTCCGCCGGTTCCGCCTGCCATCACCATCAATCGCTTACCGCTCATCGACCACCTCGGGTAAACGCCTGCGCTTTCGCCAGGCGCGTTTCATAATCTATGCGTAATAAAAAGACGATGGCGGTCGACATAATAATCAGACTCGACCCACCGTAACTGATCAGCGGTAAGGTCAGACCTTTGGTCGGTAACATACCGGCGGCAGCCCCGACGTTAACCAGCGCCTGGAAGCTGAACCAGACACCAATTGAACAGGCTAAAAAGCCGGAAAAACGCTGATCCAGTTCCAGAGCACGACGGCCAATCGACATCGCACGAAAAGCGACGAAGAATACCATTAAAAGTGCCATTACCACACCGACGTAGCCGAGTTCTTCCCCGATGATGGCGAAAATAAAGTCGGTATGCGCTTCCGGCAGATATTCCAGCTTTTGCACGGAGTTACCGAGTCCCTGCCCCCAGAATTCACCCCGGCCAAATGCCATTAGTGACTGCGTCAGCTGGTAGCCGCTACCAAAGGGATCTTCCCACGGGTTCCAGAACGACGTCACTCGGCGCATACGGTAGGGTTCTGCAATGATCAGCAGAATCACGGCAAAGATGCCGGAGCCGATGATGGCCATGAACTGCCACAGCTTGGCACCCGCCAGAAACAGCATTGCCAGCGTAGTTACAAACAGCACAACCACCGTACCAAGGTCCGGCTGTGCCAGCAGTAACACCGCCAGCACGACCATCACGCCCATCGGCTTACAGAAGCCCCAGAAGTTGTTACGCACCTCTTCCACTTTGCGCACCAGGTAACTGGCGAGATAGCAGAACAGGGAAAGCTTTGACAGCTCCGCAGGCTGAATACGCAGTGGACCCAGTGCAATCCAGCGCGATGCACCGTTAACCGAGCTACCGACTACCAGAACGATCAGCAGCATCGCCACGGTGACCATCAGCATCACGTTGCTGTAGCGCTGCCAGAAGTCCATCGGCACCCGCAGCGTGACCAGCGCCATACCCAAAGCCAGCACGATGTAGAAGGCGTCACGCTTGGCGAAGTAGAAGAGATCGTTATTCAGACGCTGACCCACCGGCATTGAGGCCGACGTCACCATCACAAAACCAATCACCGCCAGGCCCAGCGTCAGCCATAACAGTGTGCGGTCATAAAGCACCAGCGAAGAGTCATCACTTTCGCGTGCGCCCATGACCCAGTCTTTCAGGCGTCCTGAGAAATATCCTGCCAGTCCGGCACCAGGAATACGCATCAGCTCAGCTCCTTCGCCAGTTGCGCGAACTGCTCACCGCGCTGCTCAAAGTTACGGAACTGGTCAAGGCTGGCGCAGGCCGGCGACAGCAGAACCATATCGCCTGCTTTAACCTGCGGCGCGATCTGCTCCATCGCCTCGCGCAGGGTTTCAGTGCGCACGGCGATGTCAGGACGCAGCGCGGCCAGCTCATCGCCGTCGCGGCCAAAGCAATACAGGCGCACATTGTCGCTCTGTAGCCAGGGGATCAGCGGCGTAAAATCGGCTGACTTACCATCACCACCCATCAGCAGCCACAGCGTTCCCTTCACCTGCAGACCATTCAGCGCTGCTTCGGTGCTGCCGACGTTGGTTGCTTTTGAGTCATTAATCCAGCGCACGCCCTGATGCTCATGGACCAGCTGGAAGCGATGCGCCAGACCGTTGAAGTGCGTTAAGGCCGCCAGGCTTGAAGCGCGTGGCAGGCCCACCGCATCAGCCAGCGCAAGCGCAGCCAGAGCGTTGGTATAGTTGTGCTGTCCTGTCATCTTCATTTCAGCGGTGTTCAGGACTTTCTCACCCTTGACCCGCAGCCAGATACTGCCCTGCTGCTTGTTCAGGTGGTAGTCACCGAAATCGACACCAAAGCTGACACAGCGAGTATCTGCACCGCGTACCGGCATTGTCAGCGCGTCATCGGCGTTAACGATGCAGATCTGTGCATTCTCATAGATCCGCAGCTTGGCGGCGCGATACTGCTGCATACCCAACGGATAGCGATCCATATGATCTTCGCTGACGTTGAGCACGGTTGCCGCAGCCGCTTTCAGACTGTAAGTGGTCTCAAGCTGGAAGCTGGAGAGTTCCAGTACATAAAGTTGCGCTGGTGATTGCAGAAGACTCAGCGCAGGCAGACCGATATTGCCGCCGACGCCTACCTGCCAGCCTGCGGCTTTCGCCATCTCTCCCACCAGCGTTGTAACGGTGCTTTTACCGTTGGAGCCAGTGATCGCCACGATAGGGGCCTGCGCCTCGCGGCAGAACAGCTCAATGTCACCGACGATTTCGATTCCGGCTTCGACGGCTTCGCTAAGGATCGGATGCGAGAGCGCGACGCCTGGGCTGGCAACAATCAGATCGGCCGCCAGCAGCCAGTCGCCGTTGATGCCGCCCAGGTGACGTTCAACCTGCCCGGGCAATTTATCCAGCCCCGGCGGCGAGACACGGGTGTCCATCACGCGAGGCGTTACGCCCTGCGCTAAAAAGAAATCAACACAGGAAAGCCCCGTAAGGCCCAGTCCGATGATGACGACTTTTCTACCCCGATAGTCAGCCATGATTAACGCACCTTCAGCGTGGCCAGGCCAATCAGCACCAGCATTAGCGAAATAATCCAGAAGCGCACAATGACGCGCGGTTCCGGCCAGCCCTTGAGTTCATAGTGGTGATGGATCGGCGCCATGCGGAAAATACGCTGGCCGCGCAACTTAAACGATCCCACCTGCAGGATCACCGACAGCGTTTCAACCACAAACACGCCGCCCATGATCACCAGTAAAAATTCCTGACGTAGTAATACCGCGATGGTTCCCAGCGCGCCGCCTAAAGCCAGCGAACCGACGTCGCCCATAAAAACCTGAGCCGGATAGGTGTTGAACCACAGGAAGCCCAGCCCTGCCCCGACGATGGCGGTACAGACAATTACCAGCTCACCGGCATGACGCAGATAGGGAATATGAAGATATTCAGCAAACTTCACGTTACCGGTTGCCCAGGCAACCAGCGCAAAGCCCGCGGCAACGAAGACGGTTGGCATAATCGCCAGACCATCCAGGCCATCGGTCAGATTGACCGCGTTACCCGTTCCGACAATCACAAAATAGGCCAGCAGCACATAAAACAGTCCTAACTGGGGCATGATATCTTTGAAAAATGGCACCACCAGTTGGGTTGCGGGGGTATCTTTGCCTGCCGCATAAAGCCCGAACGCAACGCCCAGCGAGATCACCGACATCCAGAAATATTTCCAGCGAGCAATCAGGCCCTTGGTATCTTTGCGCACCACTTTGCGGTAGTCATCGACAAAGCCGATGATGCCAAAGCCGATTAACACAAACAGCACGCACCAGACATACGGATTTGACGGATACGCCCACATCAGCACCGAAATGGTGATGGAGGTCAGAATCATGATGCCGCCCATCGTAGGCGTCCCGCGCTTACTGAAATGCGATTCCGGGCCATCGTTACGGACAACCTGGCCAATCTGTAATTTCTGCAGCCACGCAATCAGACGCGGCCCCATCCAGAGAGAGATAAATAGTGCAGTCAGCAGGCTGACAATGGCGCGAAACGTCAGATAGGAAAAGACGTTGAAGCCTGAATAAAAAGCGACCAGATGCTCGGCCAGCCAAACTAACATGTTCCTTTCTCCTTTAAGCTCTGTACTACCTGCTCCATGGCGGCACTACGTGAGCCTTTAATCAGGACGGTAATTTCTGAGTGTTCGGACAACAACTGACGCAAACGTTCAGTCAGCGCTGTCTTATCGCTGAAATGTTCACCAACTTCGCTGCTTTCACTGATGAAATGGCTGAATTTTCCGCAACTCAGCACGCGATCGATGCCTGCGTCGCGTGCCGCTTCACCGATTTCGCGGTGACATTTTTCGGTCTCGTCACCCAGTTCCGCCATATCACCTGCGACCAGCACCTGGTAGCCAGGCATTTCTGACAGGACCTGGACGGCGGCGGTCATCGATCCGACGTTAGCGTTGTAGCTGTCATCCAGAAGCAGCTGATGCGCAGAGAGGCGCACCGGGAACAGGCGACCTGGCACCGACTGCAGGTTTTTCAGCCCCTGCTGAACGGCGCTAAGCGGGGCATCCACTGACAGGGCCAGTGCCGCCGCAGCCAGTGCGTTGGCGATGTTATGCCGACCCGGCAACGGCAGCACGATCTCAGCCTCGCCACGCGGTGTCTTCATCACAAAATGGGTGCCCTCCTGCGCAATGCGGATATCACGGGCAGAGAAATCACACTCTGCCGCCTGCGGCGAGAAGCGCCACACGGTTTTATCCTGCAGCGTGGTCTGCCAGTTTGGCCAGTCGTTGCTCTCCTCGTTGAGAATCGCAATGCCATTAGCCGGTAAGCCCTGGAAGATCTCACCTTTAGCTTTAGCGACGCCCGCCAGCGAACCAAAGCCTTCCAGATGGGCCGCAGCCAGGTTATTCACCAGCGCACTTTCCGGTTTAACCAGGTCGGTGGTATAGGCGATTTCGCCCTGATGATTAGCGCCAAGCTCGATAACCGCATACTGATGTTCTTCGGTCAGACGCAGCAGCGTCATCGGCACGCCATAATCGTTGTTGAGATTGCCTGCGGTGTAGAGCGTTTCGCCGCACTGACGCAGAATCGCCGCCGTCATCTCTTTAACCGACGTTTTGCCGGACGAACCGGTCAGCGCCACTACGCGGGCGGTCGACTGCTGACGAACCCAGGCACCCAGTCGGCCAAAGGCTATACGGGTATCTTCAACCATCACCTGAGGTACCGCGACAGGTAAGTGCTTACTGACCAGTAGCGCCTGCGCGCCACTGGCAATCGCATCTTCAGCGAAGTCGTGGGCATCAAAACGTTCGCCCACCAGCGCAACAAACAGGCTGCCCGCCATCACTTTGCGGGTATCGGTGGTCACGTCGCTCAGGGTTAAATCGCTTCCGTGCAGCGTACCGCCGGTGATCTCCGCCAGAGTCTTTAATGAAACCGGAATCATGCTGCGCCTCCCAGCAGTGCCGCAACTGTGGCACGATCGGAATAGTCGAGACGGCGGTTGCCAATGATCTGATAATCTTCGTGGCCTTTACCGGCCACCAGCACGATATCGTCGTGCTGTGCCTGCATAATGGTGTTAGTGACCGCTTGCGCACGACCAGACACCACACGGGCGCGGCCTGGATCCAGCAAACCGGTCAGAATATCTTTTACAATCGCCTGCGGATCTTCGCTGCGCGGATTGTCGTCGGTAATAACCACCACATCGGCATATTGCTCAGCAATCGCACCCATTAACGGGCGTTTGCCCTTATCACGATCGCCGCCGCAGCCAAACAGGCACCACAGTTTGCCTTTGCAATGCAGCCGTGCCGCTTCCAGCGCTTTTTCCAGCGCATCTGGCGTATGGGCATAATCCACCACGACCGTCGGTTTTCCTGCGGTGCTGAACACTTCCATACGCCCGTTAACCGGCTGCAACTGTGGCGCAACGCTGATGAGCGTCGCCAGCGGATAATCCAGCGACAGCAGCGTTGCCAGTGCCAGCATCAGATTGCTGACGTTGAACGCGCCCATCAGCGGACTGTTGATTTCGCCATTACCCCAGCTGGAGCTGAAACGGATGTGCGCACCGTTATCGTGGTACTCCACCGCATCGGCTTTCAGCCAGCGGCCGTGGCAGCCCGGCTGGAGGTTATCTTCCATGGTGACTGCAACGGCATCCGGTAAGCGCGCCAGCCAGCGACGACCGATTTCGTCATCAGCGTTAAGAATCGCCTGTCCGACCTGATGCTCAGAAAAAAGCAGCCATTTAGCGGACTCATAGCTCTGCATATCACCGTGGTAATCAAGGTGATCGCGACTGAGGTTGGTGAAGACCGCCGCAGCAAACGGCAACGCAGCGACGCGATGCTGAACCAGTCCGTGTGACGAGACTTCCATTGCGGTCAGGGTCGCCCCTTTTTCAGCCAGATCGTGCAGCAGATGCTGAACATCAACCGCTGAACCGGTGGTATTTTCAGCAGCAGATAAGTGCCCCACCAGCCCATTGCCGACGGTGCCCATTACCGCGCTGGTTTCACCCAGCAGCGTCGCCCACTGCGCCAGCAACTGGGTAGTGGTGGTTTTACCGTTGGTGCCGGTGACGCCAATCAGCGTCTGCTTCTCGCCAGGCTGCTGATAAAAACGGCCAGCTAAGGCCGACAGACGCTGATTCAACTGCGTCAGATAGATAACTGGTACGCCGTGCATTTCACGGATTTCGCCGTCGGCCGCTTCGCCTTCAGCTTCAGCCACCACGGCAGCGACGCCCTGAGCAATCGCCTGCGGAATGAAACGGCGCCCATCGACCTGATGGCCTGCAACAGCGACAAACAGATCGCCAGAAGCCGCAATGCGGCTATCCAGTGTCATGTCGCGCAGTGGGCGCGCCGGCGCGCCTGGCACCCAGGGGCCGAGTAAGTCGCGCAGGTTACGATCTGTCACTTGTTTCCTCACTTCTGTTAGTCACCAACTCATTCTTGTCATTGGTCGTCGGTAATGCGTCCGGCTCGATATTCATGGTGCGCAGTACGCCGCCCATGATGGCACCAAACACCGGTGCAGAAACCGCACCGCCGTAATACTTGCCGGCCTGGGGATCGTTGATCACCACCACCAGCGCGAATCGGGGATGACTGGCAGGCGCAACGCCTGCGGTATAGGCAATGTATTTATTGACGTAGCGTCCGTCCGGCCCGACTTTTTTCGCCGTACCGGTTTTTATCGCAATGCGATAGCCCTTGATTGCCGCTTTGACACCACCGCCACCCGGCAGCGCCACACTTTCCATCATGTGCATCACGGTTTTCACCAGTGACTCATCGAAAACGCGTTGTCCCGCGACGGGCGGATCCACTTTGGTGATCGACAGCGGGCGATTAATGCCATAGCTGCCAATCGTTGCGTAGACTCGCGCTAACTGTAACGGCGTTACCATTAGCCCGTAGCCGAAAGAGAAGGTGGCCCTCTCTATGTCAGACCACCGTTGTTTTTTAGGGTATAAGCCACTGCTTTCCCCGACCAGCCCCAAATTGGTCGGTTTGCCCAGTCCAAAGCGCGCGTAAGTTTCTACCAGCGCTGAGGAAGGCATCGCTAACGCCAGACGTGAAACACCGACGTTACTCGACTTCTGTAAAACCCCTGTCAGGGTCAATTCGTTGTAGCGCGCCACGTCTTTGATTTCATGACCATTGACGCGGTACGGTACGGTATTCAGGACGCTATTCTCTCTGACTACGCCGCGTTGCAGCGCCGCCATGACCACCATCGGCTTCACGGTCGAGCCAGGTTCGAAAATGTCGGTGATGGCGCGGTTACGCATCAGATCTTTTGGCGTGTTGCCGAGATTGTTCGGGTTGTAAGCCGGGCTGTTGGCCATCGCCAGCACTTCACCGGTATTCACATCCACCAGCACCGCCGTACCCGATTCCGCTTTGTTGAAGGCTACTGCGTTATTCAGTTCACGGTAGACCAGCGCCTGTAAGCGCTCATCAATGCTCAGAGTCAGGTTATGGGCTGCGCGACTGTCTACTGAAGAGATGTCTTCAATGACGCGACCGTAGCGGTCTTTGCGCACCGTCCGCTCGCCCGGGGCACCGGTCAGCCACTTATCAAAGCTCTTCTCAATGCCTTCGATGCCCTGGCCGTCGATGTTGGTAAAGCCAATCAGATGGGAGGTAACCTGCCCGGCAGGATAGTAACGGCGCGACTCTTCGCGCAGATGAATACCGGGAAGTTTGAGTTTTTTGACGTATTCGCCGATCGCTGGATTGACCTGGCGCGCCAGATAGACAAAGCGGCCTTTGGGATTGGCATTGACGCGCGCTGCCAGTTGATCAAGGGGAATAGAGAGTGCGTCGGACAGCGCCTTCCAGCGGCTGTCCAGCGTGACGCCGCCACCCGCGTGCAGCTCTTTTGGATCAGCCCAGATGGCATTAACCGGTACACTGACGGCTAGCGGACGTCCGGCGCGATCGCTGATCATCCCGCGCGAGGTGGGAACCGCCTGAACACGCAGCGAGCGCAGATCGCCCTCTTTGACCAGCTTGCCAGGATTGATCACCTGCAGCCAGGCAACACGTGACAGCAATCCACCCAGCGCCAGTAAAATACAGCCGCACAGCAACGCAAAACGCCAGCTTACAAAGCTGGCTTTATCTTCCGGTTTCTTCAACTTCAGCGTTCTGCCTGTGCCGCTCATTCGCTATCTGAGGTCCTTATTTCTGCACCACGATATTTTCTTGTGAAGGATCAACGTGCTGCAACTGCAGCTTCTCGGTGGCGATGCGTTCAACACGGCTGTGATCGCCCAGCGCATTCTCTTCCAGAATCAGGTTACGCCACTCGATATCCAGTGCGTCACGCTCCAGCACCAGCTGTTCGCGTTGCGCGGTTAACAGTCGTGTTTTATGGGTAGTGGTCACCACCAGCACGGCAGACACCACCACAGCGATCAGCAACAGCACCGGAATCTTGCCCTTTCGCAGCAGATCCCCACCGATGACGGCAGGCAGGCTGTGACGCTCATTACCGATCATTCGTCAGTTTTCTCCGCGATACGTAATACTGAGCTGCGCGCACGTGGGTTCTCAGAGACTTCAGCGTCACCCGGCGACATTTTGCCCAGCAACTTTAGTTCACGTCCCCCCA
The DNA here is from genome assembly GCF_058148845.1 of Pantoea sp. RCC30.1. Taxonomy (NCBI): domain Bacteria; kingdom Pseudomonadati; phylum Pseudomonadota; class Gammaproteobacteria; order Enterobacterales; family Erwiniaceae; genus Pantoea; species Pantoea sp. RCC30.1. Next base: position 130,756 of record NZ_JBXUHX010000006.1, read on the forward strand.
GGGCTCGCAGCTGATGTTCAGTCATGGGAATCCCTGGCGGCACCTGCGGCCCACGACTCTGATCGCGCATAAAGCGCTTCACCAGCCGATCTTCCAGTGAATGGAAGCTGATAACAGAAAGACGACCCTGCGGTGCCAGCACTTCAACAGCGCCTTTCAGTGCAATGTCGATCTCTTCCAGTTCGCTGTTAATCCAGATACGAATCGCCTGGAAGCTGCGCGTGGCCGGATGCTTAAACTTATCTTTCACCGGCATGGCGACGGAGATAACTTCAGCCAGCTCACGGGTGCGGGTCATCGGCTGCTCGCGGTTGCGCTCGACAATGGCCCGGGCAATACGTTTAGCGAACCGCTCTTCACCGTAGGTCTTCAGGACGAAAGCGATATCCGCTTCTTCCGCGTGCAGCAGCCATTCTGCGGCAGAGTGACCGCGCGAAGGGTCCATACGCATATCCAGCGGCCCGTCACGCATAAAGGAGAAGCCACGTTCGGCGTCATCCAGCTGCGGCGATGAAACCCCCAGATCCAGCAAAATGCCGTCAATTTTTCCGACTAACTCCCGTTCAGAGACATACTCTGCCAGCGCGGAAAAAGGACCATGAATAATTGAAAAACGCGGGTCGGTGATCTCTGCGGCAGCGGCGATAGCTTGCGGATCACGATCGATGGCGATCAGCTTTCCCTTCTCTCCCAGTTGCGAAAGAATCAGGCGTGAATGGCCACCACGACCAAATGTGCCGTCGATGTAAATACCGTCTTCCCTGATATTGAGGCCGTTAACCGCCTCATCCAACAGCACGGTGGTATGTTTGAAATTTTCCTGCATAGCTATAGCGACAAGTCCTGCAACCGCTCAGATAAAGGCTCCTGAGCCGACTGTTCTGCGTCAATATCGTCCCTGACTTGTTGATACCAGGTCTGTTCATCCCACAGCTCAAACTTATTGAACTGTCCAACCAGCATCACTTCTTTAGTTAATTTTGCGTGCTGCCGAAGCGTATTCGCCAGCAGCAGGCGGCCCGCATTGTCCATCTGACATTCACTGGCATGCCCCAGCAGCAAACGCTGCACGCGGCGCTCAAGTGGATTCATACTGGAAAGGCGTGCCAGCTTTTTTTCAATGATTTCCCATTCGGGCAGGGTATAAAGCAACAGGCATGGCTGGTGGAGGTCGATGGTACAGACCATCTGCCCCTGAGACTCCCCAATCAGCAAATCGCGATATCGCGTGGGTACGGCGAGCCGCCCTTTGCTGTCGAGATTGACTAACGTTGCTCCGCGGAACATGCCAGTCTCTTCTCCTCATCACCCATTTACGCCACTTTATCCCACTTTTTACCACGAAACGAGTTTAAGGATCCCATGAAATCCTTGTCAAGCCGGAGCGGCAGTTGAATATCACTCTTTACAAGGCGCAGAATTAAAGTCTGGCGACGATATAATCGAATAAAAGAGGGAAGTAAAAATTAAGCCAATGAATACCTGAATAAAAAAAAGAGCCCGGAAAAAAACGACTAAAAATGAAACAATGTAAAGGGCTAAATATTTATCTCGGTTTCTGAGACAGCGGCGGCATTTTAGGGGATTTCCGAAAGGAAGCCCAGCAGCTTCAGGCCAGGCGGGAAAGGAAGTTTGTTGAAGTTGTAAGCAGATAATAAAGATAAGTCTTTTTGCTTTGTTAGATTTGATGAGCAGAATTTACGCTTTTTTACGTCGACCTGTTTATTTAATCAGTTAAATTGCGAAATAAAATGGGCGGGCAGTGTAATACTGCCCGTTAATCATTTAACTCTTCGGCTTAATTGTCCGCGACGGTATAAATTACGGCGGATGCGGGTTAAACCCGGTTTTGGTTTTCTGGGTTCGTCCAGCGAGGCTAGAACTAATTCCAGCACGCGCTCTGCCACGTCGCGATGACGCTGACCGACCGCCAGTACCGGACACTCAAGAAAGTCCAGTAATTCGTGGTCGCCAAAGGTGGCAATCGCCAGCTCAGTCGGCAGGCGGCCGTCTCGTTTCAGCGTCACATCCATTACCCCCTGCAGCAGACCAAATGAGGTGGTAAACAGCGCCTCCGGCATCGGGTGTTCTTCAAGGTATTTCTCAAACAGTGCCGCAGCAGCGGTGCGTTCGAAGCTGTTGCAGTAGATATAGTCAATGGGACGGGGATCGTCTTTCCAGGCATCGCGGAATCCCATCTCGCGCAGGAAACTCACTGACAGCTCAGGTAACGCGCCGAGGAACAGCACATTTTTAACTTCCAGCTGACGCAGTTCAGCGGCCAGCGTCTGCGCATCGTCCTGATCGGCACCCACTACGCTGGTGAAATGTTCGCGATCCAGCGCGCGGTCTAGCGCGATAATTGGAAGAGGATCGTTGATCCAGCGCTGATAAAAGGGATGCTCAGGCGGTAGCGAGGTGGAGACGATGATCGCATCGACCTGACGCTGTAACAGATGTTCAATGCAGCGCATCTCGTTGTCGGGTTGATCTTCAGAACAGGCAATCAGCAGCTGATAGCCGCGCTGACGCGCCTGTCGCTCAAGATAGTTCGCAATACGGGTATAACTGGTATTTTCCAGATCCGGAATCACTAACCCAATAGAGCGCGTACGCCCGGCACGCAGCCCGGCAGCCACCGCATTGGGGTGATAATTATGCTCACGTACCACCGCCATGACTTTCTCAACGGTCTTGTCGCTGACACGATACTGCCGCGCTTTGCCGTTGATCACATAACTGGCCGTGGTGCGCGACACGCCTGCCAAACGCGCAATTTCATCCAGTTTCACGATAACCCCACCATCAAATCCGCTTTTACGGCACAAATAGCCGCAGTTAAGCTATGGATAACTCATGTCTATCATCTAACAGCAGAAAAGTGCGCGGAGCAACCGCTTTTCTGAATGTAACCCGCCTGGCGCATAAAAAATAAAAAAACCCGGCATTTCGCCGGGTTAGGTGAGGATTGATGATGCCGCAGCGTAATTAACGCATGATACGATCGCCCCGTGAAACACCCACGATACCGGAACGCGCCACTTCAACAATTTCCGCGACATCGCGGACGGTACTCAGGAAGGCGTCCAGTTTGTCGCTGGTGCCGGCCAGCTGAACCGTGTACAGCGTCGGAGTCACGTCGATGATCTGACCACGGAAGATCTCGGCGTTACGCTTCACCTCTTCGCGGCCATAACCGCTGGCCTGAATCTTCACCAGCATGATTTCGCGTTCAACATAGGCTCCCTGCCCCAGCTCGGTGACGCGCAGTACGTCCACCAGCTTGTGCAGCTGCTTTTCAATCTGCTCCAGCACTTTCTGATCGCCCACCGTCTGAATGGTCATCCGCGACAGCGTAGGATCGTCGGTCGGTGCCACGGTCAGGCTTTCAATGTTGTAGCCACGCTGTGAAAACAGGCCGACGACACGGGATAATGCGCCGGATTCGTTCTCCAGCAGAACTGATAAAATACGACGCATGATTATGTCCTCTCCGTTTTGCTCAACCACATCTCATCCATGCTGCCACCGCGAATCTGCATCGGGTAAACATGCTCGCTACCGTCAACGGTGACATCCACAAATACCAGACGCCCCTTAGCCAGGGTTTCCAGCGCCAGCGTCAGCTTCTCTTCCAGCTCAGCCGGATGCTCAATCGCGATCCCGACGTGACCGTAGGCTTCCGCCAGACGCACGAAGTCAGGCAGCGACTCCATATAAGACTGGGAGTGACGGCCGGAGTAAATCATATCCTGCCACTGCTTCACCATGCCCAGCACCCGGTTATTCAGGTTCAGCACCAGCACCGGCAGATCGTACTGCAGCGCGGTTGAAAGCTCCTGAATGTTCATCTGGATACTGCCATCGCCCGTTACGCAGATCACGGTCTCTTCCGGCAGCGCCATCTTCACGCCCAGCGCAGCAGGCAGGCCAAAGCCCATGGTGCCCAGGCCGCCAGAGTTGATCCAGCGGCGCGGTTTGTCGAAAGGATAATAAAGCGCAGCAAACATCTGGTGCTGACCCACATCTGACGTGACATAGGCATCGCCTTTGGTCAGACGGCTGATGGTTTCAATCACGGCCTGCGGTTTAATTTTGTCGCTGGTGCGATCAAATTCCAGGCAGTGACGACTGCGCCAGCCCTCAATCTCCTGCCACCAGTCGTGAAGGCTCTCAGTGCGCTGGCTTTCGCTTTGCGCCAGCAACTCCAGCATCTGCTGCAGCACCTGTTTCGCATCGCCCACGATCGGGATATCTGCCGCCACCGTCTTGGAAATAGAAGTAGGATCGATATCGATGTGCATCACCGTGGCATTGGGACAATATTTCGCCAGATTGTTGGTGGTGCGGTCATCAAAGCGAACGCCAATACCAAAAATCAGGTCGGTATTGTGCATCGTCATGTTGGCTTCATAGGTGCCGTGCATACCCAGCATACCCACGCACTGACGATGCGTCCCAGGGAACGCACCCAGGCCCATCAGCGAGGTCGTCACCGGAATATTCAGGCTTTCCGCCAGCTGTAACAGTTCCGCTTCGCAGCCTGCAGTAATGGCACCGCCACCGGCATAGATCACCGGCTTCTTAGCAGCCAGCAAGGTAGACAGTGCGCGCTTAATCTGCCCTTTGTGACCCTGAATGGTCGGGTTGTAAGAGCGCATGCTCACCGATTCCGGCCAGTGATAGGGCAGTTTGTTAGCCGGATTCAGAATATCTTTTGGCAGGTCGATCACCACCGGTCCCGGACGACCGGTTGAGGCAAGCCAGAACGCCTTTTTCAACACGGTTGGGATCTCTTCGGTGCTTTTCACCAGGAAGCTGTGCTTCACCACCGGACGAGAGATGCCGACCATGTCGCACTCCTGAAAGGCGTCATAGCCAATCAGCGACGAGGGAACCTGACCCGACAGAATCACCAGCGGAATCGAATCCATATAGGCGGTGGCGATACCGGTAATCGCATTGGTTGCACCGGGGCCTGAGGTGACCAGCACCACGCCGACTTCGCCAGTGGCGCGCGCCAGGCCGTCAGCCATATGCACTGCGCCCTGCTCATGGCGCACCAGAATGTGATCGATACCCCCGACGGTTTGCAGCGCATCATAGATATCTAAGACCGCGCCACCCGGATAACCGAACACCTGCTTAACGCCCTGATCGATTAACGAACGGACGACCATTTCGGCTCCTGACAACATCTCCATCTTCTGCCTCCAGGCTTGAGGACCCGGCTCTGTAAATACGCCCGTTTGTGCGTATCACGTTGCCCTGGTGCCTGCTTTGCCAATCAAAATCTTATGTTTATGCACGACAGCGGAAACATCAGCCGCTGTCCGGTTACAGAGAAATCTGTTGAGTTTATTTTTCTGAGAGTAGGTCGATTACCATAACCGCAGTTAACCGGGCAGGCAAACCGCAAACCCGCGTAAATTAAAAGGCAGGGACGTAAAGCCTCTGCCCGATAAGAATTGGCTGCGCGGATTAAACTAATTACGCGGCAGAACCGCAGAGGAAAATGCTGGGTATGAAATTATTTTCAGCGTGATCTAAGAAATAACGAAAACTTATTACCGGCTGTAATAGCCCACAATCGCCTGACGCTTTTATTTTCTGGCGTAATTAACCAGTAAATCACTAAAGCACATTGGATTATGCTAACCAGCAGGTGATAAATGCTGTGGCCGCGTAAAGCACCATGCAAATAAACACTTTAAAATTCAACTAAATAAACTCTAAACCACGCCCTAAAACCTTGCATTCCAGCGCTGATTGCGTTCGCAGTCAGGGTGGCGCTGTTCATTACGCTGCCTGACCTGTAAATAACAGAATATCTTCCTCTCGCACCCTTGAGAATACCCCTGCATTGAAGGTTGACATCCCTGAATGATTCCAGTACCAATATGTACAGCACAACATTTTATAAGGTTTGAATCCATGTTTCGTTCTGTTCGCCTTCTCGGTCTACTACTAAACGCACTCAGCTTGCGCGGTAGACTTGTGGGCGGAATCAAACACTGATTCAAACCTGCTGAAAGTTAAAAACCCGCGCCTGTCGCGGGTTTTTTTATGCTCGTTGCCAGGCCAGAAAAAGCATAAGGATGAATACGATGAGCCAGCAAGTCATTATTTTCGATACCACTCTGCGCGACGGTGAGCAGGCATTACAGGCCAGCCTGAGTGTGAAAGAAAAATTGCAGATTGCGTTAGCGCTGGAGCGCATGGGCGTGGATGTGATGGAAGTCGGTTTCCCGGTCTCCTCACCGGGCGACTTTGAGTCTGTGCAGACCATTGCGCGAACCATCAAAAACAGCCGGGTCTGCGGACTGGCACGCTGTGTAGAAAAAGATATCGACGCGGCCTACGAATCACTGCGCGTTGCCGAAGCCTTCCGTATTCATACCTTCATCGCTACCTCCCCGATGCACATCGCGACCAAACTGCGCAGCACGCTGCCGGAAGTGATTGAGCGTGCAGTGCATATGGTGAAACGTGCGCGTAACTACACCAGTGACGTTGAGTTCTCCTGTGAAGATGGCGGCCGTACTCCGATTGATGACCTGTGCCGTATGGTCGAAGCCACAATTAACGCCGGTGCGACCACCATCAACATCCCGGATACCGTTGGCTACACCCTGCCAGGCGAATATGCTCACATCATCAGTGAACTGATGAACCGCGTTCCTAACATCGATAAAGCGATTATCTCTGTGCATACCCACGATGACCTGGGAATGGCAACCGGTAATGCCCTGGCTGCCGTTCAGGCAGGCGCGCGTCAGGTTGAAGGCACGATGAATGGCCTGGGTGAACGTGCCGGTAACTGTGCGCTGGAAGAGGTGATCATGGCGATTAAAACCCGCCAGCAGATCATGAATGTGCACACCAATATCAATCATCAGGAAATCTACCGCACCAGCCAGATGGTCAGCCAGATCTGCAATATGCCGATCCCGGCTAACAAAGCGGTGGTTGGCTCCAACGCCTTTGCCCACTCCTCCGGTATTCATCAGGATGGCGTGCTGAAGAATCGCGAGAACTACGAAATCCTGACGCCGGAATCGATCGGTTTACACAAAATCCAGCTGAACCTGACCTCACGTTCAGGCCGTGCGGCGGTAAAACATCGCATGGAAGAGATGGGCTATGCCGAGCAGGATTACAATCTGGATACGCTGTATGACGCCTTCCTGAAGCTGGCCGACAAAAAAGGTCAGGTCTTCGATTACGACCTGGAAGCGCTGGCCTTCATCAACAAACAGAATGAAGAGCCGGAGCATTTCCAGCTGCACGAATTTAACGTCCAGACCGGTTCCAGCATGACTGCCACCGCCTCTGTTAATCTGGGTTGCGGCGATGTCGCTAAATCGGATGCTGCTACCGGCAACGGTCCGGTTGACGCAGTCTACCAGGCGATTAACCGCATCACCCAGTTTGACGCTGAACTGGTTAACTACAAACTGACCGCTAAAGGCCACGGCGAGAACGCGCTGGGTCAGGTCGATATCGTCGTGAGCTACAACGGCCGCAAATTCCACGGCATTGGTCTGGCGACGGATATTGTGGAGTCCTCCGCTAAAGCGATGGTCAACGCCCTGAACAATATCTGGCGTGCCCGTCAGGTTGAACAAGAATTGCAGCGCAAATTTAAAGATCAGAAGGAAACCGTATAACCATGTCCAGCTCATCTCATATCGCAGTTTTACCCGGTGACGGTATCGGCCCGGAAGTCATGGCACAGGCTATGAAAGTGCTGGATGCCATTCGTCAGCGCTTTGATATGCAGATCACCACCCAGGAATATGCGGTCGGCGGCATCGCTATCGATCAGCATGGCGAACCTCTGCCACCGGCTACGGTTGCAGGCTGCGAGCAGGCCGACGCGATCCTGTTTGGTTCCGTTGGCGGCCCGAAGTGGGAGCACTTACCACCCGCATCACAGCCGGAACGCGGTGCCCTTCTGCCGCTGCGCAAACATTTCAAGCTGTTCAGTAACCTGCGTCCGGCAGCGCTCTACAGCGGACTGGAAGCATTCTGCCCGCTGCGCGCCGACATCGCTGCCAAAGGCTTCGACATTCTGTGCGTGCGTGAACTGACCGGCGGCATCTATTTTGGCCAGCCGAAAGGACGCGAAGGCAGCGGCCCGGAAGAGCGTGCTTTTGATACCGAGGTCTATCACCGTTTCGAAATCGAGCGCATTGCCCGCATCGCGTTTGAATCGGCACGCAAACGTCGCAACAAAGTCACCTCGGTTGATAAAGCTAACGTGCTGCAGACTTCGGTGATGTGGCGTGAAATCGTCAACGAAGTGGCAAAAGAGTACCCGGACGTTCAGCTGAGCCACATTTATATCGACAACGCCACCATGCAGTTGATCAAAGACCCGTCACAGTTTGACGTGCTGCTCTGCTCCAACCTGTTTGGTGACATTCTCTCTGATGAGTGTGCCATGATCACCGGCTCGATGGGTATGCTGCCTTCCGCCAGCCTGAATGAAGCGGGCTTTGGCCTGTTCGAACCGGCGGGTGGTTCAGCGCCGGATATCGCCGGTCAGAATATTGCTAACCCGGTCGCGCAGATTCTGTCGCTGTCATTGCTGCTGCGTTACAGCCTGAATGCCGATGCCGCAGCAGACAGTATCGAACGCGCCATCAGTCGTGCGCTGGAACAGGGCTACCGCACCAAAGATTTAGCCGGTGATGGCCCAGCGGTCAGCACAGATGAGATGGGCAGCATCATTGCCCGCTTTATCGCCGAGGAAAAATAAAAAAATGAAAACCTTATACCAGAAGTTATTTGATGCACATGTCGTCCACGAAACGCCAGAAGAAACCCCGTTACTCTACATTGATCGCCACCTGATCCATGAAGTGACTTCACCACAGGCCTTTGATGGTCTGCGTGCGCACGGACGTAAAGTCCGTCAGCCAGGCAAAACCTTTGCCACCATGGACCACAACGTTTCTACGCAGACCAAAGACATCAATGCGTCGGGCGAGATGGCGCGTATTCAGATGCAGGAGCTGATGAAGAACTGTGCGGAGTTTGGCGTACAGCTCTATGACCTGAATCACCCGTTCCAGGGCATCGTCCACGTTATTGGCCCTGAGCAGGGCATGACGCTGCCGGGCATGACCATTGTGTGCGGCGACTCGCACACCGCGACGCACGGCGCCTTTGGCTCGCTGGCCTTTGGTATCGGCACCTCCGAAGTGGAACATGTGTTTGCCACTCAGACCCTGAAACAGGGTCGGGCGAAAACCATGAAGATTGAAGTGCTGGGCCAGGCATCCACCGGCATTACAGCAAAAGATATCGTGCTGGCGATCATCGGTAAAACCGGCAGCGCAGGCGGCACTGGCTATGTCGTTGAGTTCTGCGGCCCGGCCATTCAGGCGCTGAGCATGGAAGGTCGTATGACGCTGTGCAATATGGCGATTGAGATGGGGGCGAAAGCGGGCCTGGTGGCACCGGATGAGACCACCTTCAACTATCTGAAAGGTCGTCAGTTCTCGCCAGTGGGTGAGAAATGGGAGCAGGCAGTAGATTACTGGCGCACCCTGAAATCTGACGAAGGCGCGAAGTATGATGCGGTAGTCACGCTGCATGCTGAAGAGATTGCACCGCAGGTCACCTGGGGCACCAACCCGGGTCAGGTTATTGCCGTTGATCAGGTGATCCCGAATCCGGCCTCGTTTGCCGATCCGGTTGAGCGCGCCTCAGCGGAAAAAGCGCTGGCCTACATGAACCTGCAGCCGGGCATCAGACTGACCGATGTCGCGATTGATAAAGTGTTTATCGGCTCCTGCACCAACTCACGCATTGAAGATCTGCGTGCCGCCGCCGCCATCGCTAAAGGCCGCAAAGTCGCGCCTGGCGTGGTTGCCATGGTAGTGCCAGGTTCCGGCCCGGTAAAAGCGCAGGCTGAAGCGGAAGGTCTGGATAAAATCTTCCTGGAAGCGGGCTTTGAATGGCGTCTGCCGGGCTGCTCAATGTGTCTGGCGATGAACAATGACCGTCTGAATCCGGGCGAGCGTTGCGCATCTACCAGCAACCGTAACTTTGAAGGTCGCCAGGGCCGCGGTGGACGTACCCATCTGGTCAGCCCGGCGATGGCCGCGGCAGCTGCCGTGACCGGCCACTTTGCCGACATCCGTGAACTGACGACAGGAGCTTAAGTCATGGCGAATAAATTTACTCAGCACACCGGCATTGTTGCGCCGCTGGATGCCGCGAACGTCGATACGGACGCAATCATTCCCAAGCAGTTTTTGCAGAAGGTCACCCGCACCGGTTTCGGTCAGCACCTGTTCCATGACTGGCGCTTTGAAGATGACGCCGGTACGATGCCTACACCCGGTTTTGTGCTGAACAAGCCGGAGTTCAAAGGCACCAGCATCCTGCTGGCACGCGAGAACTTTGGCTGCGGCTCCTCACGTGAGCATGCCCCCTGGGCATTGACCGATTTCGGTTTTCACGTGGTGATTGCGCCAAGCTTCGCGGATATCTTTTATGGCAACAGCTTCAATAACCAGCTGCTGCCGGTTAAATTAAGCGAAGAGGAAGTGGATGAGTTGTTCAGACTGGTTGCAGCCCAGCCAGGCATCAGCTTCACGGTCGATCTGGAAGCGCAGACGGTCACCGCAGGCGATAAAGTCTATTCATTCGAGCTCGACAGCTTCCGCCGCCACTGCATGATTAACGGCCTCGACAGCATCGGCCTGACACTGCAGCACGAAGCCTCTATTTCGCAGTATGAGCAGAATCAGCCCGCCTTCCTGCGCTGATTGAGTTAAAGAAGGGCGACATTTCGTCGCCCTTCTTCTTTATACGTCGCGCACCCGCGCCGACATCACCAGCGCCACTATCGCCAGCCCGAATGCCAGCCAGTAAACTGCCTCATGCCCAAGCCGCTCACTCAGCGATCCCTGAATAACCCCCGCCAGAATCATGCCCGTTGAGATCGAATTGGTGAACATGGTGGTCGCCGCGCCGGGTCGTCCTGGCATCAGATCCTGGAACCACAGCATCCCTATACCAGCAATAATCCCGACAAATACCGCGTTAAACAGCTGTAACACCATCAGCGAGGTACGGGAATTGAACAGCACCAGCCCCAGATAAAACAGGACGCCCGCAGCCACCGCGATCAGCATTAACCGCCGCTTGCCAATGCGACGCGCGTAATGGCCCGCCAGCAGCATCACCGGGATTTCCAGCCCGGCCGCCGTTCCCATCAGCAGACCGGCCAGTTTCTCCGGTAGGCCCAGCGTGGTGCTGATATAGAGCGGCATATCAATGATATACATAGTGTTGCAGGTCCACATCGCCACCGAGGCGAGGAACAGCAAACGCACATCGCGATCGCGCCAGCCGCTCAACGGCAGCCCGCCGCTTTGCATCAGTGGCTGCGAACGTGGCACCGACGGCAGGGTAAACCAGACCAGCAGAATGCAGAGCAGAAACAGCACCGCGGCCACCATAAACAGCGTCACAAAGCCGTAGTTCAGCGCCAGCGCGAACGATAACGGCGGCCCGATCACCCACGCCAGCGACAGCTGCGCACGCATCACTGAACTGAACATCACCGCTTCACGCGCCGACTGATCAGCATACTCTCGTGCCAGCGCAAACAGCTGCGGCATAGAAACACTGGCCAGCGCTGACAGCAGCACACCCAGTGTCAGCAGAGTCAGATAGTCGCGGGTAAAGGCAAAAAGTAGCGCATTCACCAGCGCCATCAGGCAGCAAAAGAGAATGATATGACGACGATCGCCGACGCTGTCTGAGCGCTTTGCCACCAGCATACTCACCACGATACCGGCCACCGCATTGATGGTGAAAAACAGTCCGACCCAGAAGGGCCGCGCCTGCACCTCGCGCGTCAGAAACAGGCTGAGAGTCGGTGCCTGCAGAGCACCCGCGATGCCCAGCATGAACGAAGCGACCATAAAAGCGAGGTAAACCGGGTTGATGCGGCGCTGCCGCGTTAACAGCGATTTCATTCGAAATCCCTTACAGAACAAACAGAGGGGAAAAAAGAAGGGTAGACGATACCGCGCAACATGAAAAAAGCCAGCAGAGATCATCTGCTGGCGGTGTAAATGCACCCTACTCAGAAAAGCACTCCGCTGAACAGCGAAGTGAGGGTCGAACGCCATTCACTGCTGAATGCCTCCCGCTCTTCCCATAGCGTAAAGTTTGCTCTTAAAATGGGGCAGGAAAAACAGAGCGCTTTTCACAGGGAGTTCCCCTTTTATGTCCTCATCACGTCTGAAGCAGCAGTTCATTCGCCTGTGGCAGAGCTGTCAGGGCCAGACGCAGGAGATTACACTCAGCGAACTGGCTGATCTGCTGCACTGCTCGCGCCGCCATATGCGCAATCTGCTCAACCGGATGCAGGCCGCAGGCTGGCTGACCTGGCAGGCTGAAGCCGGACGCGGCAAGCGATCACAACTTACCTTCTGCTACACCGGCCTGGCCCTGCAGCAGCAACGTGCCGAGGATTTGCTGGAACAGGATCGCATCGATCAGCTGGTCCAGCTGGTAGGCGATAAAAACCAGGTGCGGCAGATGATCAGCGCGCACCTGGGGCGCAGTTTCCGGCAGGGCAAGCATATTCTGCGGGTGCTCTACTATCGTCCGCTGCTCAACCTTTTGCCCGGCTCGCCGCTGCGGCGCTCGGAAACCCACATTGCCCGACAGATTTTCAACGGTCTGACGCGGATAAATGAGGAAAACGGGGAAATCGAACCCGATATTGCGCACCACTGGCAACAGACGTCCCCACTTCACTGGCGCTTCTTCCTGCGTCCGGCGATTCGCTTCCATCACGGCAGAGAACTGGAGATGGAAGATGTGCTCGCCACGCTGGAGCGTCAGCGCCCCCATCCGCTCTTTTCTCATATTGCGCAGATCGACTCGCCTGCCCCCTGGACGCTGGATATCCGTTTAAGCCAGCCCGACGAGGGCTTGCCCTGGCTGCTGGGCAGCGTCAGTGCGATGATCCTGCCGCGCGAATGGCCGACGCTGCACGACTTTGCCCGCCAGCCAGTTGGCACCGGTCCTTACCGGGTGATCCGCAATCAGGAGAGCCAGCTGAAGATCGAAGCGTTTGATGACTACTTCGGTTTTCGCGCGCTGATTGATGATGTCTCTATCTGGGTACTGCCCGACATCAGCGATGAGCTGGTCTATGCGGGTGTCCGTCTGCAGGGCGACAGCACCGATGAAGTTCAGGAGGAGAGCCGCCTTGAAGAGGGCTGCTACTTTCTGCTGTTTGACCAGCGTTCAGAGCAGGGCCGCAACGAAGCGGTCCGGCGCTGGGTCAGCTACCTGTTTAACCCCATCGCCCTGCTCAATCACGCGGGTGTGGGCTATCAGCGCTACTGGTTCCCGGCGTATGGTCTGCTGCCACGCTGGCATCATCGCCGTGACCTGACGCCAGTAGAAAAACCGCCCGGCTTAACGCATCTGACGCTGACCTGGTACAGCCAGCACGTGGAGCATGAAGGCATCGCTAATGCGCTGCGTCCGCTGCTGGCAGAGCATGGCGTCACGCTGGAGACCCGTGAGATCAGCTACGAAAGCTGGTATCAGGGCGAAACGGAGAGTGATATCTGGCTGGGAAGCGTGAACTTTACCCTGCCGCTGAATTATTCGCTGTTCGCGCAGCTTTATGAGATCCCGCTGCTGCATCACTGCCTGGCGATCGACTGGCACGGCGATGCGGCCCGCTGGCGCGAGAAAGCGCTGCCGCTGGCCGAATGGAGCAAACAGCTGGTCGACGAAGCCGGTCTGCATCCGCTGTTTCATCACTGGCTGTTGCTTGAAGGTCAGCGCAGCATGCGCGGCGTCCGGATGAATACGCTGGGCTGGTTTGATTTTAAATCCGCCTGGTTCGCGCCACCCGCGCTGTGAGGCTTTCGCCCCGGCGCTGAAATGACTAGAATGTGACGTTCTCAACGGGGTGCGGCCTGCCATAAGCAAGTCGCTGAGAGAGACCCGTCGAACCTGATTCGGTTAATACCGACGTAGGGATTTGAGAGGCCTCTGTGCTCAGATCCTTTGCGACTCATCCCCTATTCTCCTGAAGGAGCGCAAAGTGTTAAACAAAGTTCTGCCGGTGCTGCTGTTACTCTCCGCCCCCGTTCTGGCGGCCAGGCCGGTTCTCACGGTCTACACCTACAACTCCTTCTCTGCCGACTGGGGCCCTGGCCCGGCGGTTAAAAAAGCCTTTGAAGCACAGTGCAACTGCGAGCTGAAATTCGTCACGCTGGAAGATGGCGTGTCGCTGCTGAACCGCGTGCGGATGGAAGGCAAAAACAGTAAAGCCGATGTGGTGCTGGGGCTGGATAACAATCTGGTGCAGGCCGCGCAGAAAACAGGTCTGTTTGCCGAAAGTCAGGTCGATACCTCGACATTAAAACTGCCTGATGGCTGGCACAACACCACCTTCGTGCCATTCGATTATGGCTACTTCGCGTTTGTCTATGACAAAACCCGCCTGAAAAATCCGCCAAAAAGCCTGAAAGAGCTGGTCGATAGTCCGGAGAAGTGGCGGGTGATCTACGAAGATCCTCGTACCAGCACTCCCGGCTTAGGTCTGCTGCTCTGGATGCAGAAGGTCTATGGCGATCAGGCTCCGCAGGCGTGGCAAAAGCTGGCGCAGAAAACCGTGACGGTCACCAAAGGCTGGAGTGAAGCCTATGGCCTGTTCCTCAAGGGCGAAGGCGATCTGGTGCTGAGCTACACCACCTCTCCGGCTTACCACATCATCGAAGAGAAAAAAGAGAACTATGCCGCCGCGCCGTTTGCAGAGGGCCACTATCTGCAGGTTGAAGTTGCCGCGCAGTTAGCCAGCAGCAAACAGCCAGCGCTGGCACAGCAGTTTATGAAGTTTATGGTGTCACCCGACTTCCAGCGCACTATCCCGACCGGTAACTGGATGTACCCGGTAATCGACACGCCGCTGCCTGCCGGTTTTAGCGCGCTCACTGTGCCCGCCACCGCCCTGCAGTTCTCGCCGGAAGAGGTTGCCAGCCAGCGTTCAGGCTGGATCAGCCAGTGGCAACGCGCCGTCAGCCGCTGATGCCGCGCTGGCTTATCCCCGGTTCGCTCGCCACGCTGCTGTTAATCAGCGTGGCGCTGCTGGCCTTCGGTGCACTCTGGAGCGCCGCGCCAGAGAATGACTGGCGCAGCGTGCTGCAGGATGATTACCTGCATCACGTTATCGCCTTCTCTTTTGGTCAGGCGCTGCTCTCCGCGCTGTTGTCGCTGCTGCCGGCGATGCCGCTGGCGCGCGCGCTCTATCGACGCCGTTTCCCTGGCCGTCAGCTGCTGCTGCGTCTGTGCGCCATGACCCTGGTACTGCCGGTGCTGGTGGCGGTATTTGGTCTGCTCACCGTCTATGGTCGTGTCGGCTGGCTGGCGCAGCTGTGCCAGCTGGCAGGAATTGATTACCACTTCTCTCCCTACGGTCTGCCGGGCATTTTGCTGGCGCACGTCTTCTTTAACCTGCCGCTGGCGACCCGCCTGATGCTGCAGGCGCTGGAGAGCATTCCGGCGGAACAGCGTCAGCTGGCGGCACAGCTCGACCTGCGCGGCTGGCACCATTTTCGTCTGCTGGAGTGGCCATGGCTGCGGCGTCAGTTGCTGCCGACAGGCGCGCTGATCTTTATGCTCTGTTTCGCCAGCTTTGCCACTGTGCTGTCGCTGGGCGGCGGGCCGCAGGCCACCACCATTGAGCTGGCGATATTCCAGGCGCTGAATTATGACTACGATCCCGGACGCGCAGCGCTGCTGGCGCTGATCCAGCTCGGCTGCTGTCTGACGCTGGTACTGCTCAGCCAGCGCTTCAGCAAGGCGATTCCCGCCGGAACCAGCCAGCTGAATGGCTGGCGTGATCCGCAGGATTCACGCGGGGCACAGCTGGTCGATGCGCTGCTGATTCTGCTGGCGCTGATTCTGCTGCTGCCCCCGCTGGCGGCAGTCATCGTCGATGGTCTGCATGGCGGACTGCGCGGCGCGCTGGCGCAGCCTGCACTGTGGCTGGCTACCTTTACTTCACTGCGCATCGCCATTGGTGCCGGTCTGATCTGTGTGGTGCTGACCATGATGCTGCTGTGGAGCAGTCGCGAGCTGCGTCTGCGTCAGCGTCCTGCGGCGGCACAGTTAATTGACACCAGCGGCATGCTGATTCTGGCGATGCCAGGCATTGTGCTCGCCACCGGCTTTTTCCTGCTGTTCAATGCCACCATCGGTCTGCCCGATTCGGCTGAGGGGCTGGTGATCTTTACCAATGCGCTGATCGCCATTCCCTATGCGCTGAAAGTGCTGGAAAACCCGATGCGGGATGTCGCAGAGCGCTATGGCAGACTCTGCGATTCACTGGATATCCACGGCTGGAACCGGCTGCGGCTGATCGAGCTGCGGGCGCTGAAACGTCCGCTTGCCCAGGCTCTCGCCTTTGCCTGCGTGCTGTCGATTGGTGATTTCGGCGTGGTGGCGCTGTTTGGCAATGCCGACTTCCGCACCCTGCCGTTCTACCTTTATCAGCAGATTGGCGCCTATCGCGGCGCAGATGGGGCGGTTACCGCCCTGCTGCTGCTGCTGCTCTGCTTATTACTGTTCACGCTAATGGAAAAATTACCAGGCCGCTATGCTGACACTTGATAACCTCACTTACCTGTATCAGCATCTGCCGATGCGTTTCAGTCTCACTGCCACGCGCGGCGAGCGCATCGCGATCCTCGGACCCAGCGGGGCCGGAAAAAGCACCCTACTGAGCCTGATCGCCGGTTTCCTGCCGGTGAAACAGGGCACCCTGTTGATTGACGGCCAGGAACACACCCACAGCGTCCCGGCCAGCCGACCGGTATCGATGCTGTTTCAGGAGAACAACCTGTTTCCGCACCTCAGCGTGCAGCAGAACATGGCGCTGGGGCTGCATCCGGGATTAAAACTCAGCGCTGAGCAGCGTCAGCAACTGGCCGCGCTGGCCGATCAGGTGGGATTAGGCGATTTGCTGACCCGTCTGCCGGGCGAGCTGTCGGGCGGA
This sequence comes from Pantoea sp. RCC30.1, assembly GCF_058148845.1. Taxonomy (NCBI): domain Bacteria; kingdom Pseudomonadati; phylum Pseudomonadota; class Gammaproteobacteria; order Enterobacterales; family Erwiniaceae; genus Pantoea; species Pantoea sp. RCC30.1. Next base: position 147,812 of record NZ_JBXUHX010000006.1, read on the forward strand.
CAGCGACAGCGCGTGGCGCTGGCACGCTGTCTGCTGCGTGACCGGCCGGTGCTGCTGCTGGATGAGCCTTTTTCTGCGCTGGATCCCGCGCTGCGCGGCGAGATGCTGCAACTGGTGCGTTCGGTATGCGAATCGCGCAGCATCACATTGCTGATGGTGTCGCACAGTCTGGAAGATGCACAGCAAATTGCGCCGCGCAGCGTGGTGATTGTGGATGGACGGGTTTACTGGGATGGCGAGACCCGACAGCTGCTGTCGGGTGAAACGCGGGAGGCCGACGTGCTCGGCATCCCGCGTCGTTAAGCGTCAGGCGAAGAAAACCTGCCACAGCAGATGACGGAAAATCGGCATCATTGGATGGAACTGAATGCCGACGAAAGCCGCGACGGCGATCACCAGCCCCAGAGGCCCTGCCCAGCGCAGGCGCTCAGGCGGCAGCCAGGCGGTGGCCCAGTCACGGCTCTTGCCGCTACGCCACCAGCGCCAGCATAACCAGCCACCCAGCCAGATCAACAGTGCTGCGCCGAGCAACAGCCATTTAAAGCTGCCGCCCTGTGCGGCTTTGGGCACATCGATCGCCACACCCGCCAGAATTCCAGGCAGCAGATAGAGCGGCGGCCAGAGAATACAGCCGATAATGTTCGGCGGCAGGAACTTACGCACCGGCAGCTCCAGCATCCCGGCCGCCAGCGGGATCAGCGGACGCGTAGGACCCACAAAGCGCCCGACCAGAATAGTAAACATGCTGTGCTGATGCAGAGCGTGCTCAGTTTTATCCAGCAGGCCTTTGTACTTTTGCAGATACTTTGAGCGATGCAGCGGCCCCTGGAATTTCCAGCCAATGCCGTAGGAGACCCAGTCACCAATCAGGCAGCCCGCAAAGCCCGCCGCCCAGGCCGGGTAAAGGCCAAGCTCGCCACTCCCGATCAGCGCGCCGAGACTGGCCATCATCACTGTACCTGGCAGCAACAGCCCGACCAGCGCCAGCGACTCCAGAAACGTCACCAGCGCAACGGCAAACAGCGCCCATTCCAGGGACTGAGTAATCAGTTGTTGAATCCAGGCTTCCATAATCATCCTAAGTAAAAGCAGAAGGCTGGATTGTCCAGAGCCAGCCACACAGCGTCAAGGCAAGAATTGTAGGACAATGTTGATAAAACGCAGCGGCGGGAACTGTATAAATATCCATGATATACTTAAGCGGTTTTCTCACCCCTGAATTGTTGAGTCCGGAGAACATCTGAATATGCCCCGCGCAGGTTTTCTGCTCACCCGCCACTGGCGCGACAGCCCGCATGGCACCGAAATTATCCTCTGGCTCGCCACTGATGCCGGCGCGCAGCGCGTGGTGCTACCGGTGCAGGAGTCGGTTGCGTTTATTCCGGAGGAATTTCAGGCGCAGGTCAGCGAATTACTCAAAGATGAACGTCAGTTTCGGATTCAGTCGCTGGCGCTGAAAGATTTCCGCCGCCGCCCGGTTTTTGGCCTCTACTGCCCGCAGAATCGTCAGCTACAGCGCATCGAAAAACGACTGCGCGAACAGGGTATTCCAGTCTATGAGGCGGATATCCGCCCGCCAGAGCGCTACCTGATGGAGCGTTTTATTACCGCACCAGTCTGGTTTGATGGCGAGCAGCGCGGCGACAGCGTGGTCAATGCGCGGCTCAAACCCCATCCCGACTATCGCCCGCCGCTGAAATGGGTTTCACTGGATATTGAAACTACGCAGCATGGCGAGCTTTACTGTATCGGGCTGGAGGGTTGCGGTCAGCGCCAGGTCTATATGCTCGGCCCCGCCAACGGTGATGCCAGTTCGCTGGATTTCGAGCTGATCTATCTCGATAGCCGGCCGCAGCTGCTTGAAGCGCTGAACCAGTGGTTTGCCGATCATGATCCGGATGTCTTAATTGGCTGGAACGTGGTGCAGTTTGATCTGCGAGTGCTGCAAAAGCATGCCGATCGCTACGGGATACCGCTGCGTCTTGGCCGCCAGCAGGCCGCCCTGGAGTGGCGTGAACATGGTTTCAAGCCCGGCATTTTTTTCGCTCAGGCCAGTGGCCGATTGATTATCGATGGCATCGACGCACTGAAGTCGGCGTTCTGGGATTTCCCGTCATTCAGCCTGGAGTCGGTGTCGCAACAGTTGCTGGGCGAAGGGAAAGCGATTGATAATCCCTGGCATCGCATGGAGGAGATCAACTGGCGCTTTGCCAACGATAAACCGGCGCTGGCACGCTACAATCTGAAAGACTGCGAGCTGGTGACGCGCATTTTTCACAAAACGGCGATTATGCCGTTTCTGCTGGAACGCGCGGCGGTCAATGGCCTGGCCGTCGATCGCCACGGCGGTTCGGTGGCGGCCTTTGGTCATCTTTATATTCCGCGGATGCATCGCGCCGGATTTGTCGCCCCGAACATGGGTGATGTCGCCCCTGAAGCAAGCCCGGGTGGTTATGTGATGGATTCGCGCCCCGGCCTGTATGACTCGGTGCTGGTGCTGGATTACAAAAGCCTCTATCCGTCCATTATCCGCACCTTCCTGATCGACCCAGTGGGTCTGGTAGAGGGTCTGGCTCATCCTGATGATGCCGATTCGGTCGAGGGTTTCCGCGAAGCGCGTTTCTCACGGCATACTCACTGTCTGCCCGCGATTGTTGAGCAGATCTGGCTGGGACGCGAAGCGGCGAAAAAGCAGAAAAACCAGCCGCTGTCTCAGGCGCTAAAGATCATCATGAACGCTTTTTACGGCGTGCTGGGCACCAGCGCCTGCCGTTTCTTTGATCCGCGCCTCGCCTCCTCTATTACACTGCGCGGTCACGCCATCATGCAGCAGACGCGCGCGCTGATCGAGGCGGAAGGCTATGACGTCATCTATGGCGATACCGACTCCACCTTTGTCTGGCTGAAGTCTGCCCACAGCGAAGAGCAGGCTGCCGCGATTGGTCAGCAGCTAGTGCAGAAAGTGAATGCCTGGTGGCGAGACCACCTGCAGCAGACTCATGGGCTGACCAGCGCACTGGAACTGGAGTATGAAAGCCACTTCTGCCGTTTTCTGATGCCGACCATTCGCGGCGCGGAACAGGGCAGCAAGAAACGCTACGCCGGGCTGATTCGTGAAGCCGCCGGTGAACGCATGGTCTTCAAGGGGCTGGAGTCGGTGCGAACCGACTGGACGCCGCTGGCCCAAGCGTTTCAGCAGCAGCTCTATCACCGTATCTTCCATCGTGAGCCGTGGCAGGATTACATCCGCACCACTGTGGCGCAGCTGCTGGCCGGTGAACTCGACGATCAGCTAATCTACAAAAAGCGTCTGCGACGTCCGTTGAAAGAATATGAACGAAACGTGCCGCCGCACGTGCGCGCCGCCCGGCTGGCCGATGAGCAGAATCGTAAATTAAACCGGCCATTGCAGTATCAGAATGGTGGCCGGATTCGTTACGTCATTGCCACGGCAGGCCCCGAGCCACTGGAGGCGCGCAGCACGCCGCTGGACTATGACCACTACGTGACAAAGCAACTGCAGCCGGTCGCAGAGGGGATTCTGCCCTTTGTCGAAGGGGACTTTGCTACACTTATTACCGGACAGCTGGGGCTTTTTTGACAGGTGACGAACGCCCTGCCATCCAGTACCATAGCGCCCTTCCTGAAACTCACCGCTCTTGAGTAAGCTCCAGACCTTGTTGTCTGGCAGTAACGCTATTGCCTGAGCTTTGGGAACACCTCTAAAAACGTTAAAATTCGAGCAAAAAATATATGGTTTTTACATTAGGTCAGCGCTGGATTAGTGATACGGAAAGTGAACTGGGACTGGGCACCGTAGTGGCGATCGATACCCGCATGATCACCCTGCTGTTTCCGGCCACGGGGGAAAACCGCCTCTACGCCCGCAACGATTCGCCGGTTACCCGCGTCATCTTTAATCCGGGTGATACCATCACCAGCCACGAAGGCTGGCAGATGCGCGTCGATGAAGTACGCAACGAAAATGACCTGATGACCTATATCGGTACCCGTCTGGATACCGAAGAAAGCGAAGTGATGCTGCGCGAAGTCATGCTCGACAGTAAGCTGGTGTTCAGTAAGCCGCAGGATCGCCTGTTTGCCGGCCAGCTCGACCGGATGGATCGTTTTGCCCTGCGCTTCCGCGCCCGTAAATATCAGAGTGAGCAATACCGCCTGCCGATCAGCGGCTTACGCGGTATGCGCACCAACCTGATCCCTCACCAGCTGCATATCGCCCACGATGTGGGTCGCCGCCATGCGCCGCGCGTGCTGCTGGCCGATGAAGTTGGCCTGGGTAAAACCATTGAAGCCGGGATGATCATCCAGCAGCAGTTGCTGGCTGGCCGTGCCGATCGCGTCCTGATCGTGGTGCCAGAAACCCTGCAGCACCAGTGGCTGGTCGAGATGCTGCGTCGCTTCAACCTGCGCTTTGCGCTGTTTGATGACGACCGTTATACCGAAGCGCAGCACGACAGTGATAACCCGTTTGAAACGGAGCAGCTGATTATCTGCTCGCTCGACTTCGTGCGCCGTAACAAGCAGCGTCTTGAGATGCTGGCCGATGCCGAATGGGATCTTCTGGTCGTCGATGAAGCGCACCATCTGGCCTGGTCAGAAGGTGAGCCAAGCCGTGAATATCAGGTTATCGAACAGCTGGCAGAGAAAACCGCCGGCGTTCTGCTGCTGACTGCGACGCCGGAACAGCTGGGCATGGAGAGTCATTTCGCCCGTCTGCGCCTGCTCGATCCAAACCGCTTCCATGATTTCGCGGCGTTTGTTGAAGAGCAGCAGCATTTCCGTCCGATCGCGGATGCCGTTACGGCGCTGCTGGCAGATAAAGCGATCTCCCAGGAGGAGATGAACCGGATAAACGATCTGGTCGGCGAGCAGGACATCGAGCCGCTGCTGCAGGTCGCCAACAGCGACCGTGAAGGCAAACTGGAAGCGCGTCAGGAACTCATCTCCATGCTGATGGATCGCCACGGCACCAGCCGCGTGCTGTTCCGTAACACCCGTAATGGGGTTAAAGGCTTCCCGAAACGCGAACTGCATCAAATCCGCCTGCCGCTGCCTGCGCAGTATCAGACGGCAATTAAAGTCTCCGGCATTATGGGCGCGCGCAAAAGCGCAGAAGAGCGGGCGCGGGACCTGCTCTATCCGGAGCAGATTTATCAGGAATTTGAAGGCGACAGCGGCACCTGGTGGAACTTCGATCCGCGCGTGGAATGGCTGATGGGCTATCTCACCACTAACCGTAAAGAGAAAGTGCTGGTGATCTGCGCCAAAGCGGCCACCGCACTGCAGCTGGAGCAGGTACTGCGCGAGCGTGAAGGTATTCGTGCAGCTGTGTTCCACGAAGGTTTGTCGATCATTGAACGTGACCGTGCTGCCGCCTGGTTCGCCTCAGAAGAGAATGGCGCGCAGGTGCTGTTGTGCTCCGAGATTGGTTCAGAAGGCCGTAACTTCCAGTTTGCCAGCCGTCTGGTGATGTTCGATCTGCCGTTTAACCCGGACCTGCTGGAGCAGCGTATCGGTCGTCTGGATCGTATCGGTCAGGCGCACGATATTCAGATTCTGGTGCCGTGGCTGGAGCAGACCGCACAGGCAGTGCTGTTGCGCTGGTATCACGAAGGGCTGGACGCGTTTGAACACACCTGTCCGACCGGCCGGACAATCTATGACAGCGTCCATTCGCAGCTGATCGGCTATCTGGCCGCACCAGAAAACAGCGAAGGCTTTGATGCGTTTATCACCGACTGCCGCAAACAGCATGACGCGCTGAAACTGCAGCTGGAGCAGGGTCGCGATCGTCTGCTGGAGCTGAACTCCAACGGCGGTGAATCGGCTCAGCTACTGGCTAATGCCATCAGCGAGCAGGATAACGACACCGGCCTGGTGAACTTCGCGCTCAATCTGTTTGATATCGTTGGTATCAATCAGGAAGATCGCAGCGATAATCTTATCGTGCTGACCCCTTCCGATCATATGCTGGTGCCTGATTTCCCTGGCCTGCCGGAGGATGGCTGTACCATTACCTTTAACCGCGATCAGGCGCTGTCACGCGAAGATACCCAGTTCATTACCTGGGAACATCCGCTGATTCGTAACGGTCTGGACCTGATTCTGTCGGGTGATACCGGCAGCAGCGCCCTGTCACTGCTGAAGAACAAGGCGCTGCCAGTCGGGACATTACTGGTTGAGTTGATCTATGTGGTTGAGGCGCAGGCACCGAAGCATCTGCAACTGACCCGCTTCCTGCCACCGACGCCAATTCGTCTGCTGATGGATACCAAAGGCACCAATCTGGCGGGCAAAGTGGAGTTCGAAAGCTTTAACCGCCAGTTGAACGCAGTAAACCGTCACACCGCCAGCAAACTGGTGAATGCGGTACAGCAGGATGTGCATGCGATTCTGACCCAGGGCGAACAGAGCGTCGTCAGCGAAGCGCGTGCGGTGATTGATGCGGCGCGTGCCGAAGCTAACGAGAAGCTGGGCGCTGAACTCTCGCGTCTCAACGCGCTGAAAGCCGTTAACCCGAACATCCGTGAAGATGAAATCGAAGCGCTGGAAAGCAATCGTGAACAGGTGCTGGAAAGTCTTGATGAGGCCAACTGGCGTCTCGATGCGCTGCGCCTGATTGTGGTGACACACCAGTAAGCTCAGGGGCCGCATGGCCCCTTATTTTTGGAAAGCCCCATGGAACCTTACAATCCACCGCGTGAACCCTGGCTGCACATCCTTTATCAGGATGCGCATATCATGGTGGTGAACAAACCCAGCGGTCTGCTCTCGGTACCCGGTCGGCTGGAGGAGCACAAAGATAGCGTGATGACGCGGATTCAGCGTGATTTCCCGCAGGCAGAATCTGTCCACCGGCTCGATATGGCGACCAGCGGCGTGATGGTGGTGGCAATGACCAAAGCGGCGGAACGCGAGCTGAAACGACAGTTCCGTGAGCGCGAGCCTTCCAAAACCTACGTGGCCTGCATCTGGGGTCATCCGGAGAAGGAAGAGGGACTGGTTGATCTGCCGCTGATTTGCGACTGGCCAAACCGTCCGAAGCAGATGGTCTGCTTCGAGACCGGCAAAGCCGCGCAGACGGAGTATCAGGTGCTGGAGTATCGTGCGGATAACAGTGCGCGCGTTTCGCTGAAACCGATCACAGGCCGCTCACACCAGCTGCGGGTGCATATGCTGGCGCTGGGCCATCCGATTCTTGGGGATAACTTCTATGCGCATCCCGAGGCAAAAGCGATGGCACCCCGTTTGCTACTGCATGCGGAATCACTGACCATTACCCATCCGGCATTTGGTAATGCCATGACGTTTCGTCAGCCCGCCGATTTTTAAGGTTTACTGCCTGACGGCTGCCGTGGCCTCTTCTGTTGCAGAAGCACCACGGCAACCGCGTAATTACTTAAAGCCTTTCTCTTTACGAATCAGATCGTACGCAGCCTGAATTTCCTGCGCTTTCTGCTTCGCCATCTCCATCATCTCTGGCGGTAACCCTTTCGCCACCAGCTTGTCTGGATGATGCTCGCTCATGAGTTTACGGTAGGCGCGTTTAATAGTGGTGGCGTCATCGCTGCTCTTCACACCCAGTACGCTACAGGCATCTTCCAGCGTTGGGCCGCGTTGCGCCTGCTGGAAACCGCCTGAACTGCGCTGCCCCCCGCCAAACTGCTGACCGCCTTCCATCATGCGCAGGAACTGATCGAACTGACCGCGCGATATACCCAGTTCTTCGGCAATCACATAGAGCACCTGACGCTCATTGGGATGCAGTGAACCATCGGCAAAGGCGGCCTGAATCTGTATCTCCAGGAACATCCGAATCAGGTCGAAGCGGCCAAAACAGGCACTGCGCAGTTCACGCAGTTTGCTGCGCAACGGGTAATCCGCCTGCTTGCCCTCGCGGAACGCGCGCTGGGCAGCCGTGCGTGAGTCACCGTGCAGCTGCATCCGCTCCATTAACAGCGAAGCAATCTGAATATCCGCTTCCGTGACGCGCCCTTTTGACTTGGTCAGATGGCCCATCACCTGAAAGGTCGTGCTGAAAAACAGTGTCTGTCGGGTCTGATTATTTGAGAAGTAAGCCTTGCCTTGTGCGCCGCGTACTTTGTCAATCATATGGCCAATGATCAAACCGATCACAATACCCCAAAAGCCTGCGCCGGAAAGTAATCCCACCGTCAGACCCACAACTTTTCCCCAGTAGCGCATAAACTCCTCAATTCGCCATGCTTGCGGCTGAAAATTGCATTATCATACCTGTCATTTATCTCAGCGCCTAACGGCAACGCTGACAGACCAGGATTAACACTGGCGCAACGCCGGGCAGTAAGTTAGTCTCTGACCCGATTGTCGGCATGATGCCAGTTTTCATGGAATTCTCGATACCGCGTATGAAAAAACATATACCTACCCTGCTGGCCACACTGATCGGCGCAGCCATTAGCCAGCAAGCCTTTGCCGACGATTTGATGTCGCAGTGTATGTTAGGCGTGCCGAGTTATAACCGCCCGCTGGTGAACGGCGATACTAACCAGATGCCTGTCACTATTCACTCCGACGCCGCCAAAGGGAACTATCCCAATGATGCAGTCTTTACCGGCAATGTGAATATTGAGCAGGGCAACAGCCGTATGCAGGCAGATGAAGTTCAGCTTCATCAGCGTCAGCAGGAGGGTCAGACCGCGCCAGTACGTACCGTCGATGCCCTGGGTAATGTGCACTACGATGACAACCAGGTCATCCTGAAAGGTCCGAAAGCCTGGTCAAACCTGAACAGCAAAGATACCAACGTCTGGAACGGTCAGTACCAGATGGTGGATCGTCAGGGACGCGGTGACGCCGATCAGATGAAGCTGCGCGGGGATAACCGCTATACCATTCTGGAAAACGGGACCTTTACCTCCTGTCTGCCCGGCTCCAATAGCTGGAGCGTGGTCGGTTCAGAAGTGATTCAGGATCGCGAAGAGGAAGTGGCGGAGATCTGGAACGCCCGCTTTAAGATCGGTTCGGTTCCGGTGTTCTACAGTCCCTATCTGCAGTTACCGATTGGCGATCGTCGTCGATCCGGTTTCCTGATCCCGAATGCAAAATATGGCAGTAACAACGGCTTTGAGTTCATGCTGCCTTATTACTGGAACATCGCGCCGCAGGCCGATGCGACCATCACGCCGCACTACATGAGTAAGCGCGGCATGCAGTTCCAGAACGAATTCCGTTATCTGACGACGGTGGGTGCCGGTCTGGTCGAATTCGATTACCTCGGTTCCGATAAACAGTATGATAACGACAAATCAGTGCGCGGCATCGCCGAGAGTGCGAATTCCGATCGCTGGCTGTTCTACTGGCGTCATGCCGGTGTCTATGACCAGAACTGGCGTTTCAACGCGGACTACACCAAAGTCAGCGATCAGTACTACTTCAACGATCTCGACTCGAAGTACTACAGCTCGACCGACAACTATGCCACGCAGAAATTCAGCATTGGCTATGCAGACACCAACTGGGACGCCACGCTCTCCACCAAAGATTTCCAGGTGTTTGGTAATAACACCAGCAATAACGTCTACCGCGCTATGCCGCAGTTGGATGTTAATCTCTATCAGAATGATATCGGCCCGTTTGATGGCCGGATTTATGCCCAGGCGGTGAAGTTCACCAACGTCAACAGCCGCTATCCTGAAGCGACCCGTTTACATGTTGAACCCACGCTGAATTTGCCGCTGTCGAATGGCTGGGCCAGCCTGGATACCGAAGCGAAGTTCCTGGCGACCCACTATCAGCAGGATGATGTTGAGTATTACAACAACTCCGTTGATACCGATCGCAACAACCAGCTGAAAGAGTCGGTCAACCGCACCCTGCCACAGTTTAAAGTGGATGGCCGCCTGGTGTTTGACCGCGATATGGACTCCGCGGTGGGTTATACCCAGACGCTGGAACCGCGCGTGCAGTACCTTTATATCCCATACCGCAACCAGAGCAATATCTATCCGTACGACTCAACTCAGCTGCAAACCGACTACACCGGTCTGTTCCGCGATCGTACTTATAGCGGCCTGGATCGCATCGCTTCTGCCAATGAAGTGGCAACCGGTGTCACCTCGCGTATTTATGATAACGATCTGGTTGAACGTTTTAACGTTTCTGTAGGTCAAATCTACTCGTTTACCCCTTCTCGTACTGGTGTGAATGAAACCAGTAAAGAAGATGATACCGGCAGTCTGATCTGGGCTGGCGATACATACTGGAAAATCAGCGATCGCTGGGGCGTCCGGGGTGGGCTGCAATATGACACCAAACTCGACAACGTTTCCCAGGGTAATACCGTACTGGAATACCGTCGTGATGCCGACCGTATGGTGCAGCTGAGCTACCGTTACAGCAGCCCTGAATATGTGGCCACTGCACTGAACAACAGCGCGCTGGTGACCAATCCTATTTATAAAAATGGGATTTCACAGGTCGGTACCACGGCCAGCTGGCCGATTGCCGATGCATGGTCTGTGGTAGGCGCTTACTACTACGACACTCGCAACAAGCGTCCGGCTTCGCAGCTGGTTGGCCTGCAATACAGCTCATGCTGTTACGCTGTCCGGGTCGGTTACGAGCGCAAAATTAACGGTTGGGAAAACAACGACAGTAAGTACGACAACCAAATCTCATTCAACATTGAGCTGCGTGGTCTGAGTCCGAACTACGGCTTAGGCACCAACGATATGCTGCGTCAGGGCATTATCCCTTACCAGCCCGCTTTCTGATGTTGTGATGTTTGACAGGCAATCCCGCAGTGCGGAACCAACAATGGATAAAGTATGAAGAACTGGAGAATGCTGATTCTTGGTGTGGCAATCAGTGCCAACACCGCGTTCGCAGCACCACAAGTCGTTGATAAAGTTGCAGCCGTGGTCAATAACGGCGTGGTTCTTGAGAGTGACGTGGATGGCATGATGAGCACCGTTAAATCTCAGGCACAGCAGGCAGGTCAGCAGTTGCCGGATGATAAAACGTTGCGCCATCAGATTCTGGAACGTCAGATCATGGATAACATCATTCTGCAGATGGGTGATAAAGCGGGAATTCAGATCAGCGACGAGCAGCTGGACCAGGCTATTCAGAACATCGCTGCGCAGAACAAGATGAGCCTTGATCAGCTGCGTAGCCGTCTGGCTTATGACGGCATGAACTACAGCGTTTATCGTTCTCAGATCCGTAAAGAGATGACCATCGCTGAAGTGCGCAACAACGAAGTGCGTCGTCGCGTCACGATTCTGCCGCAGGAAGTCGATACGCTTGCTAATCAGATCGGCTCTCAGAACAGTCAGGGCACCGAGCTGAACGTCAGTCATATTCTGCTGCCGCTGCCGGAAAACCCGACGCAACAGCAGGTTGATGAGCAGGAAACGCTGGCAAAACAGCTGGTTGGCGAACTGAAAAATGGCGCTGACTTCGGCAAGATGGCCGTGACCTACTCTGCCGACTCCCAGGCGCTGAAAGGCGGCAACATGGGCTGGGGTAAAATCGAAGAGTTACCGACCCTGTTTGCGCAGGCACTGTCGAGCGCCAAAAAAGGCGATATCGTCGGTCCGGTGCGTTCTGGTGTAGGCTTCCACATCCTGAAAGTGAACGACCTGCGTGGCGAGAGCAAAAATGTCTCGGTCACCGAAGTGCATTCGCGCCATATTCTGCTGAAGCCATCGCCAATCCTGACAGATGAGCAGGCACGCGCACAGCTGGAGCAGATTGCTAATGATATCCGCAGTGGTAAAACCACCTTTGCGGCGGCGGCTAAGCAGTACTCTGATGATCCGGGTTCCGCGAACCAGGGTGGCGATCTTGGCTGGACCTCACCGGAAGTGTTTGACCCTGCCTTCCGTGACGCGCTGCTGCGCCTGAAAAAAGGCCAGACCAGCCAGCCGGTTCACTCCTCTTTCGGCTGGCATCTGATTCAGTTGCTGGATACCCGTCAGGTGGATAAAACCGATGCGGCTCAGAAAGAGCGTGCTTACCGTATGCTGTTTAACCGTAAGTTCGCGGAAGAAGCACAGACCTGGATGCAGGAACAACGCGCCAGTGCCTACGTGAAGATTCTGGATGGCAATGCGCAGTAATGCTCGTGTGGTGATCACGCCTGGCGAACCGGCCGGGATTGGTCCCGATCTTACCGTTCAGCTGGCCCAGCAGTCGTGGCCAGTTGAACTGGTGGTCTGCGCCTCGCCTGCCCTGTTGCAGCAGCGTGCGGCACAACTCGGTCTGCCGCTGACCCTGCGGCCCTACCAGCCCGGTGTGGCAGCTGAGCCACAGCAGGCGGGTACGCTGACTATCCTGCCGATCGAAACGGCAGCGACGGTCACGCCCGGCGAGCTTTGCGTCGCCAACAGCGACTATGTGTTGGCCACGCTGGCGCGCGCCTGTGACGGTTGTCTGGACGGTGAATTCGCTGCCCTGATTACCGGCCCGGTGCATAAAGGCGTCATCAACGATGCCGGCATCGCCTTTACCGGCCATACCGAATTCTTCGCCGATCGTTCAGGCGGCCATCGGGTAGTCATGATGCTGGCGACAGAAGAGCTACGTGTCGCGCTAGCCACCACGCATTTGCCGCTGAAAGATGTCCCGGCTGCGGTGACCCGCGAATGTCTGCATGAAGTGATTACGATTCTGCATCGTGATCTGCAGCAGAAGTTTGCGATTGCCGAGCCGCATATTTACGTCTGTGGTCTTAACCCTCATGCGGGCGAAAGCGGGCACATGGGTCGGGAAGAGATTGAGACCATCACGCCAGCACTCAATGAACTGCGTCAGCAGGGCATTAAACTGACCGGCCCGCTGCCTGCGGATACCCTTTTCCAGCCTAAATATCTGCAACATGCCGATGCGGTGCTGGCGATGTATCATGACCAGGGCCTGCCGGTACTCAAATTTCAGGGGTTTGGCCGGGCGGTAAATATCACCCTGGGCCTGCCCTTTATCCGGACTTCAGTTGACCACGGCACCGCGCTTGAACTCGCCGGTCTGGGTCAGGCTGAACCGGGGAGCTTCATCACGGCGCTTAACCTCGCCATCACTATGATCAAGAGCAGTAATGAATAATCGCGTCCATCAGGGGCACTACGCCCGTAAACGTTTCGGGCAGAACTTCCTGAACGATCAGTACATTATCGACAGCATTGTCTCCGCCATCCATCCACAGCGCGATGAAGCGCTGGTAGAGATCGGTCCAGGCCTGGGTGCCTTAACTGAGCCGGTTGGCGAACGCCTCGATAAATTAACGGTGATAGAGCTTGACCGCGATCTCGCTGCGCGTCTGGAAACACATCCGTTCCTTGGCCCGAAACTGACTATCTTTCAGCAGGATGCCATGACCTTCGACTTCGCCGCACTGGCGCAGGAGAGAGGCCAGCCGCTGCGGGTATTTGGTAACCTGCCCTACAATATTTCGACCCCGCTGATGTTCCACCTTTTCAGCTATACTGGTTCGATCAAAGATATGCACTTCATGCTGCAGAAAGAAGTGGTCAATCGTCTGGTCGCCGGTCCGGGTAACAAAACCTACGGTCGTCTGACGGTGATGGCGCAGTACTACTGCCAGATCATTCCGGTGCTGGAAGTGCCTCCGCACTCCTTTACGCCGCCACCGAAAGTGGACTCTGCCGTGGTGCGTCTGGTGCCGTATGCCGAGCCGCCGTATCCGGTCAGCGATGTGCGTATCCTGAGCCGTATTACCACTGAAGCGTTCGGCCAGCGTCGTAAAACGCTGCGCAACAGCCTGAGCCACATGGTGGCTGCCGGTGCGCTGGAAGAGCTATCCATAGATCCAACCCTGCGTGCCGAGAACGTTTCTGTTGCGCAATATTGTCAGCTGGCGAACTGGCTGGCGAATCATCAGGGAAAATCGCAGGAGTAAGTCATGAGTGAAACGGCCCGCGTCTCCGTCCATGTGCAAAGCCAGTACGTTGCCTCACAATCCTCCCCGGATGATGATCGCTACGTCTTCGCCTATACCATTACGATTCGCAATCTGGGCCGTTCCTCAGTGCAACTGCTGGGACGTTACTGGCTGATTACCAACGGTAATGGCCGTGAAACGGAAGTTCAGGGTGAAGGCGTGGTCGGTGAACAGCCGCTTATCGCGCCTGGCAATGAATTTCAGTACACCAGTGGTGCCGTGATCGAAACACCGATGGGCACCATGCAGGGACATTACGTAATGGTCGACGAACAGGGTGACACCTTCCACGTCGAGATTCCGGTGTTCCGCCTCGCCATTCAGACCCACATTCATTGATTTACACGCTTTTTGCCCGTTAAGTCGGGCACCTTCCTGATGGATAAAACGTTATGAGCACATACCTGATTGGCGACGTTCACGGCTGCTACGATGAATTACGTGCCTTGCTGCAACAGGTCGATTTCAATCCTGAGCAGGATACGCTCTGGCTGACAGGCGACTTAGTGGCGCGTGGTCCGGGCTCACTGGAGGTTCTGCGCTACGTGAAATCGCTGGGCGATGCGGTGCGTCTGGTGCTGGGCAATCACGATTTGCATCTGCTGGCGGTCTACGCCGGCATCAGCCGTAACAAGCCCAAAGATCGCCTGACACCGCTGCTGGAAGCGGACGATGCGGATGAACTGATCAACTGGCTGCGTCGTCAGCCGCTGTTACAGGTTGATGAAGAGAAAAAGCTGGTGATGGGACACGCCGGTATCACGCCGCAGTGGGATATCGAGACCGCGAAAAAGTGCGCCCGTGAAGTTGAAGCGGTGCTCGCCAGCGACAGCTATCCACTGTTCCTGGATGCCATGTATGGCGACATGCCGAACAACTGGAGTGAAGATCTGACCGGCCTGGCGCGTCTGCGCTTCAGCACCAACGCCCTGACCCGCATGCGTTACTGCTTCCCCAATGGGCAGCTGGACATGATCTGCAAAGATGCCCCTGAATCCGCTCTTCCGCCGCTGAAACCCTGGTTTAACATTGCGGGGCCGGTCGCACGTGACTACACCATCGTGTTTGGTCACTGGGCCTCGCTGGAAGGCAAAGGGACGCCAGAGGGCATTATCGGTCTGGATACCGGTTGCTGCTGGGGTGGAACGCTGACTTTGCTGCACTGGGAAACGCAGCGCTATGTGGTGCAGCCTTCCAATCGCGAAAAAGCGCTGGCCTCCAGCGAAAGTCTGGCACCACCTGCACTATAACGGCGATGCTGGCCATTAAGGCCAGCATCCTGTCTTATGCGCCGATAATGCCGCCATCCTCGCGGGTGATCATAATCACAGACGACCGGGGACGCGGACTGTTATTGGGAAAGTGCGAATCACCCTCTTCGCCGGGATGCTGCACATTCACGAACAGCGTTTTGTAATCGGGCGTGAAGGTGATGCCGGTCAGCTCGCACGATTTGGGGCCGACCATAAACCGGCGGATCTCTCCGCTGTCAGGATCTCCCACCAGCATCTGATTGTTCCCCTGCCCCTGATAATCCTCTTTGTTACTGTACTTGCCGTCGGTCAGGATCCATAACCGCCCCTGCGCATCAAACCCCAGCCCATCCGGACTGTTAAAGGTATTCTCAGCGGTGATGTTAGGTGTACCGCGATAGATCCCCTCGGGATGCGCTATCGGGTTGCCGCACAGTGCATAGATATCCCACTCAAACGTCTGCGCGGTAGCATCGCCCTTCTCATCCCAGCGAATAATCTGACCGTAGATATTTTTTGGTCGCGGATTCGCGGCATTAACCGGCATGCCTTCATTGCCGCGCTTATTGTTGTTTGTCAGGGTGCAGTAAGCGCGGCCATCATGCGGGTTAACGGCAATCCACTCCGGCCGATCCATTCGCGTTGCGTTAACTACATCTGCCGCAGCACGCGCATTAATCAGGATATCGGCCTGGCTGTTGAACCCCTTTTCAGCAGTAAGGCCATTTTCGCCCCACGTCAGCGCCAGCCAGCGCCCGGTGCCTTTAAGCGGTGTGCCCTGCTCATCGCCGTTGAACTGCGCCACATAGAGCGTGCCCTTATCCAGCAGTCCGTGATTGGCTTTGGCATCATCCGGCATGACCTTGTCGTCTGAGACATATTTATAGATATACTCGCCGCGCTCATCATCGCCCATGTAAACCACCAGCTGGCCGGTTTTAGCGACCGTAACGGCGGCATTTTCATGCTTGAAGCGGCCCAGCGCGGTCCGTTTTACCGGCACGGAGTGAGGATCGAAGGGATCGATTTCGACAATCCAGCCGTGGCGGTTAAATTCGTTGGGATTTTTTGCGATATCGAAGCGCGGATCAAAGTCGGCCCAGTTGCGCTCAGGCTCGGCGGCATTAAGGGTATAGCGCTTCTGCTGTGGTGTCGGCGTAAAGTCCGCCTGATGGGTGCCAAAGTAGGTGTCGTAGTTCTCTTCACAGGTGAGATAAGTGCCCCACGGCGTTTTACCGTTGGCGCAGTTACCAAAGGTGCCCAGGACATGCATTCCCTGTGGATCGGCGGCAGTCTGCAGCGCTTATCACCCGCAGCCGGGCCTGAAAAGCGCATGGGGGTATTGGCGGTAATGCGGCGATTGTAGTCAGAAGGACGCACCACCAGCCAGCGATTGTCTTCACCCCGCTTCACTTCAACGATGGAGATGCCATGCGCCGCCTGCGACTTTTTCACATCTTCCAGGCTGGTCGCTTTGCCGCCGCCGTGGGCGAACAGCGTTGGCTCATTCACATATTCATTGTTAATCGCCATCACGCCACGCTGGTCATTGATCGCAAAGAAGCTCATTCCATCGTTGTTGTCACCAAACTGCTTTTCCTGATCTTCTGCACTGTTGTTGCCGTGCGGATCAAATGCGACTGCGCCATTCACCAGAGGATCACCCCAGGAGATCAGCACGTCGGCACGATAGCCGGGGGCGACCACAACCTCATCTGCGGTTGACGCGGCAATCGCCTGAAAGCCCAGTAGCGGACTCCCCGTGGGCTTCTCCTGCGCCAGTGCGCTTCCTGAAAGCGTGAGGCCGCCGCTGAGAAAGCCGGTCAGCCCGAGAGCGCCGGAACCGGCAAGGAATTTACGACGCAGTGGATCTGGCAGGCGGTCAGTGCTTAATGCGGAGAGTTCGGTTTTCATTATTAATTGCTTCCTTTATGACGTTCCCAGAAAAGAAGCAATGCTAATGAATAGAGATGACAGCCAGGTTACAGCCTGGCAGAGGGAGGATCAGCGACGTCGGTCGAGGATCTCAAAGCAGTAGCTGTGGGAGTTCTGCTCGTCAGCGTCGTGAAATTCGCTGAACGTGGACTGCCACTCATCAGGCTCGTAATCCGGGAACTGCGTATCACCTTCAACTTCTGCATCAATGTGCGTCAGATAGAGACGATCGGCGCTCTTTAGCATCTGCTCATAGACGCGTCCACCGCCAATCACCATGATCTCTTCAGCGTCACCGGCTGCCTGTATCGCCTCATCCAGGGAAGTGACCCAGGTGACGCCTTCAGTAGTGCCCGGCTGGCTGCTGACCACGATGTTCAGTCGGCCAGGTAATGGACGACCAATAGATTCAAAGGTCAGTCGACCCATAATGACCGGTTTCTTCAGCGTATTGCGCTTGAACCACGCCAGATCTGCAGGCAGGTCCCACGGCATGGCGTTCTCCATTCCAATAATGCGATCTGCTGCTAATGCCGCGATAAGACTAATCATGTTAACCACTCACTGAAAAAAATTGGCGCCATGATACGTAAAGGTGAAACTTTCGTCGATAGGGGGAAAGGTCTATTTGCGTAAAGCTTTTCATGATGCCGCTTTTCACGGCTTGTGCAGCGTTTTTCACCGCGTAATCGCGTCAGTTTGCCGCAGCTCGCCAGCAATTGGCCTCAGGCTGGCACAAAAAGCGTACGTAAAAAAAAACGGCTCCCGGTGGGAGCCGTCAGAGTGATCAGAAGTCGTAGCGCAGACGCACCAGATTCATATCACCCAGGTTATCGGTGCTGGAGGTGAAGACATGTTCGTAATCAACACGGAAACCGTAGTCGAGGAACAGCGTCACACCCAGACCGTTGTCGATGCGCTGGTAATCACGACCGGTCATGACCTCAATGCGATCGCCCATAACATAAGGCTGCACCGCTTTCAGACCATACTGCGCCAACGGGATTTTATAACCCGCGAAATATTCAATGCCCCACGCATCGCCAGCAAAGTAGTCATGCACATCTTTGCGTTTGGTGGTCATGAAGTTCTGATACCAGCCACCACCGGCTGACAACGTCCAGTTGCCTGGTGTCCAGCTCAGTGCGGTGCCGTAAATGTTCTGATCGTAATCGCGGCTTTCGCCGTTGTTCGGGTTACGCATCGCCGCGCGGGTGTAGTTCCACGCCGTGCCCCAGCTCAGATCGTCAGTGATGTGGTAATCCACACCCAGCGAGCCGCCGCCTTTGCGCTTATAGCGCAGGCCATTGCCTGGCAGATAATCGTTATCCTCGAACAGATACGAAGCGTAGATATCCGCATCGCCGAACGTGTTCTTATACTTTAGCTGCTTACGTGAACGGTAAGATCCGTCGTAGTCGCCGTTGATTCCGTTGCTCGGCGCCTGGCCGACCATATCGTAATCCCAGATATCGGTCTTGGCGCCAACGGTGTCGTAATAGACGCTGTTCTGCTGACCAAAGGTAAGCTGACCCCAGGTTTTGCTTTTCAGACCGGTGTAGAGCTGGCGACGCGTTGTGTTATTGGCACCGTCCGCATAGTGACGATCCCAGCCGAAAACCGCCGGGACGTTAACGCCCAGTTCGTAGTAGCTGATCCAGCTGACGTCATCAAACAGGTAGTAGTCAGCGCCGAAACGGAAACGGGTGCCGCCATCGAAACCGTCACGCTTGTAGGATTTGTCATCCACGCCGGTCTGATGATTGAACTGAGCACGAATGCTGCCGCCAACAGTGAAATTAAGACGGCTAAGCGGATCGCCTGCCTGCGGATCCTGTTTTAACAGAGTAACTTCCGCCTGGCTGGCGAAAGGAAGAATAGCCATCAGTGCAGCCACTGCACTCAGAGAAAAAGTACGCATTTTCATTTTTTATTTATGTCCTGATACGCTCCAGTGATGAGCGGCAGGCATAGTACTGGCGAAAAATCCGCACAGGAAGTGTTTATATTATAAATTTGTGCGAACCATAATTATTCGCACCAAAAGCTAAAAAATTAAGCCAAATCAGTAACTTTAACGCAAACTCTAGTCTCTCCCTGGACCTTATTTTCGGATTATCGCCAATGAGATGACCAAATAAAAACGGCTCCCGAAGGAGCCGTTTTTCACATTACATCGCCTTACATGGCCTTTATCTGGGCATGCATTTCCTGAACGGAGATAACCTGTTCCGTCGGGTCTGCATTCAGCGCCATCGCAGTCGCGAAGCCGCCGTTCAACGTGGTGTCGTAGTGCACTTTATACTGCAGTGCGCTGCGGCGAATCAGCTTCGAATCTTCAATCGCCTGACGACCCGCCGTGGTATTGACGATGTAGCTATACTCGCCATTTTTCAGACGGTCCTGAATGTGCGGACGACCTTCATGCACCTTGTTGACCAGGCGCGGATTGATGCCCGCTTCGCCCAGCACAACCGCCGTGCCGTGAGTCGCATCCAGTTCAAAACCAAACTTCTGCAGCTTAGCGGCCAGGTCGACGATACGTTTCTTGTCGCCTTCACGCACCGACAGCAGCGCACGGCCCGACTTCTTCATGTTGCTCTGTGCGCCCAGCATCGCTTTAGAGAACGCCTCAGCGAACGTGCGGCCCACCCCCATCACTTCACCGGTAGAGCGCATTTCTGGCCCCAGAATCGGGTCAACGCCCTGGAACTTGTTGAACGGCAGCACCACTTCTTTAACGGAGTAGTAAGGCGGGATCACCTCTTCAGTGACGCCCTGCTCTGCCAGTGTTTTACCTGCCATCACGCGCGCCGCCACTTTCGCCAGCGGTACACCGGTCGCTTTAGAGACGAACGGAACGGTTCGCGCCGCACGTGGGTTCACTTCGATCAGGTAGACTTCGTTGTCTTTCACCGCGAACTGGACGTTCATCAGGCCGCGAACGTTCAGCTCGAACGCCAGCTTCTCAACCTGCTGGCGCATCACATTCTGAATCTCCTGACTCAGGGTGTAGGCCGGCAGTGAACAGGCGGAGTCACCAGAGTGCACGCCTGCCTGCTCGATGTGCTCCATTATGCCACCAATCAGCACCCGCTCGCCGTCGCAAATCGCATCCACATCCACTTCAACCGCATCATCCAGGAAGCGATCCAGCAATACCGGCGCATCGTTGGAAACCGAAACCGCCGTCTGGAAGTAACGCTTCAGGTCGATCTCGTCGTAGACGATCTCCATGGCCCGGCCGCCCAGTACATAAGAAGGACGCACCACCAGCGGATAACCCAGGCCAGCGGCTTTCTCCACAGCCTGCTCCAGCGTAGCGACTGTGGCGTTAGCCGGTTGCTTCAGGTTCAGGCGATCAACCGCCTGCTGGAAACGTTCACGGTCTTCAGCACGGTCAATCGAGTCCGGGCTGGTGCCGATAACCGGTACGCCTGCAGCTTCCAGCGCACGCGCCAGTTTCAGCGGGGTCTGACCGCCATACTGCACGATTACGCCTTTTGGCTGCTCGAGGCGCACAATCTCCAGCACATCTTCCAGCGTTACCGGCTCGAAGTAGAGGCGATCGGAGGTATCATAATCGGTTGAGACGGTTTCCGGGTTACAGTTGACCATTATGGTCTGGTAACCATCTTCACGCAGCGCCAGAGCAGCGTGAACACAACAGTAGTCGAATTCGATACCCTGACCGATACGGTTGGGTCCACCACCCAGAATCATGATTTTTTCGCGATCCTGACTTGGGTTGGCTTCGCACTCCTCTTCATAAGTGGAGTACATGTAGGCTGTATCCGTCGCGAATTCTGCGGCACAGGTATCTACGCGCTTATAGACCGGGTGCAGATTAAACTGCTGACGCAGCTTGCGGATTTCGCTCTCTGCCACACCCGCCAGCGTCGCCAGCCGTGCATCAGCAAAGCCTTTACGCTTCAGCGTGCGCAGGAAGGTCACATCCAGGCTGTTCACGCCTTCGCGAGCCACCTGATCTTCCAGTTTCACCAGCTCTTCAATCTGCACCAGGAACCAGCGGTCCACATTGGTCAGATTGAATATGCCATCCACAGACATACCCGCACGGAAAGCGTCTGCGATGTACCAGATGCGGTCTGAACCGGCATCTTTCAGCTCACGGCGGATGCGGGTTAATGCTTCCGGATCGTCGAGGTGCACCTTCGGATCGAAGCCGTTAGCGCCTACTTCCAGGCCGCGCAGCGCTTTCTGCATGGATTCCTGGAAAGTACGACCAATCGCCATCACTTCACCGACCGATTTCATCTGCGTGGTCAGGCGATCGTTGGCACCGGCAAATTTTTCGAAGTTGAAACGCGGAATCTTGGTGACGACGTAGTCGATTGAAGGCTCGAACGAGGCGGGCGTTAAACCGCCGGTGATATCGTTCATCAGCTCATCGAGGGTATAGCCGACCGCCAGTTTGGCCGCCACTTTAGCAATCGGGAAGCCAGTCGCTTTTGAGGCCAGCGCTGAGGAGCGTGACACGCGTGGGTTCATCTCGATGACAATCAGACGGCCATCTTTCGGGTTAACCGAGAACTGCACGTTGGAGCCGCCGGTTTCAACACCGATCTCACGCAGTACCGCCAGCGAGGCGTTACGCATGATCTGATACTCTTTGTCGGTCAGCGTCTGGGCGGGTGCAACCGTGATGGAGTCACCGGTATGAATTCCCATCGCGTCGAAGTTTTCGATTGAGCAGACGATAATGCAGTTGTCGTTTTTATCGCGCACCACTTCCATCTCATACTCTTTCCAGCCAATCAGCGACTCATCAATCAGCAGTTCATTGGTTGGTGAGAGGTCGAGACCACGTTCACAAATCTCTTCAAACTCTTCGCGGTTATAGGCAATGCCGCCACCGGTGCCGCCCATGGTAAAGGAGGGACGGATAATGCACGGGAAGCCAACATCTTCTGCCACGGCCAGCGCTTCTTCCATGGTGTGTGCAATGCCGGAGCGCGCAGTATCCAGACCGATGCTTTTCATCGCCACGTCGAAGCGACGACGATCTTCTGCTTTGTCGATCGCATCAGCGGTCGCGCCAATCATGGTGACGCCAAACTCTTCCAGCACGCCATAACGTTCCAGCTCCAGCGCACAGTTCAGCGCTGTCTGTCCGCCCATCGTTGGCAGTACCGCATCCGGGCGCTCTTTTTCGATGATTTTGCGCACCACTTCCCAGTGTATCGGCTCAATGTAGGTCGCATCAGCCATTTCCGGGTCGGTCATGATCGTTGCCGGGTTGGAGTTCACCAGAATGACGCGGTAGCCCTCTTCACGCAGCGCTTTACACGCCTGCGCACCGGAATAGTCAAATTCGCAGGCCTGGCCGATCACAATCGGACCGGCACCAAGAATCAGGATGGATTTTAGGTCTGTACGTTTTGGCATGAATTAGCTCCTGATTACTTCGCTTGCAGACGGAATGCGTCAATCAATTCAATAAAGTGGTCAAACAGCGGCGCAGCATCACCCGGGCCCGGGCTGGCTTCCGGGTGTCCCTGGAAGCTGAATGCAGGCTTGTCAGTGCGATGAATGCCCTGCACGGTTTTATCGAACAGCGAAATGTGCGTGACACGCAGGTTCGCAGGCAGGTTGTTCTCATCGACCGCAAAACCGTGGTTCTGTGCGGTGATCATCACGCGGTTGTTTTCGAGATCTTTCACCGGATGGTTGCCGCCGTGGTGGCCGAGCTTCATCTTCACGGTCTTAGCACCGCTGGCCAGCGCCAGCAGCTGATGACCCAGGCAGATACCGAACACCGGAATCTCTGTCTTCAGGAAGGACTGAATCGCGCTAATAGCATAGTCGCACGGCTCCGGGTCACCTGGACCGTTGGAGAGAAAAATGCCGTCCGGATTCAATTTCAGAACCTCTTCTGCCGGCGTCTGTGCCGGAACCACGGTCAGACGACAGCCGCGATCAACCAGCATTCGCAGGATGTTGCGCTTGGCGCCGTAGTCGTAAGCCACCACATGGTAAGGCAGCGACTCCGCAGTAGCCTGCTCTGGCAGACCCGCGTCCAGCGTCCAGCTGCCCTGCTGCCAGCTGTAAGTCTCAGTAGTGCAGACCTCTTTCGCCAGATCCATTCCTTTCAGTCCCGGGAACACCTGGGCTTTTTGCAGCGCCAGTGCGGCATCCGGATTGTCGCCGGCAATAATGCAGCCGTTCTGCGCCCCTTTCTCACGCAGCAGGCGCGTCAGCTTGCGGGTATCGATATCGGCAATCGCCACGATGTTGTTGCGCTGCAGGTAGGCGGATAAGCCCTCTTCGCTACGGAAGTTACTGGCAATCAGCGGCAGGTCACGAATAACCAGGCCCTGCGCATGAATCTGGCTGGATTCTTCGTCGGCGGCATTGGCACCGACATTACCGATATGGGGATAAGTGAGAGTGACGATTTGGCGGGAATAGGAAGGATCAGTGAGGATTTCTTGATAACCGGTCATTGAAGTGTTGAAAACGACTTCTCCCACTGCCGATCCTGTTGCCCCTATGGCCCGACCGTGGAATTGGGTTCCGTCTTCCAGAACCAGGATTGCTGACTTGATCAAAACATCCTCCAGGGAATAAACAGTCAATATATCTGCATATTAATTCAAAATAGCCGCCTGAATCAATGCAAAAACCGCCTGAATTGTCGATTTTTGGCAAATTGCGCGCATTCTAATGATCGCCCTGGTCATTGTCTACCCTGCAGCGGGATTTTTTCATACTTATCTGCCTTATGAGGAAAAAAACGGGTATGAGCGGCAAAAAGAGGGGAAAACTCGGCGTAATAATCGTTTGCCAGGCAGCGTAAAAACTAAATTACCGTAACCGCCCCCTTATTTTTGACCAAATGGTCAAAAACAGAGTTTTGCAGGGTAAATAAATGCAGAAAAGTGATCTAAATGACAGTCAGGAGTGAATTTTTAATCAGAGTGACCTTTTTCAGACAAAATTAAGGGCAATGATAGCATTGCCCCTTTTCAATCAAGGTATTACCGATTGAAATAACCACATCACGATGGTTCACAACACTCACAACATCGACAAATCCAGCACATCACGCATATCAAAAAGGCCAGATTTCTTATCTTTCAGCCATAAAGCCGACTTAACCGCGCCATTTGCAAAGGTCATACGGCTGGAAGCCTTGTGGGTAATCTCTACCCGCTCGCCGATATCGGCAAACATCGCCGTATGCTCACCCACGATGTCACCCGCGCGTACCGTCGCAAAACCGATGGTCTGCGGCTGGCGTTCGCCGGTGTGGCCTTCACGCGTATAGACCGCATGCTCATCCAGTTTCCACTGCATGGCATCGGCTATCGCCTCACCCATCGCCAGCGCGGTGCCAGACGGCGCATCCACTTTATGGCGGTGGTGGGCTTCGACGATCTCAATATCCGCGTACTCACCCATCACTTTGGCAGCCTTCTCCAGCAGCTTCAGCACCAGGTTAACCCCCACGCTGAAGTTAGCAGCGAACACAATTGCTATGTCTTCCGCCGCCGCGCGAATAGCCGCTTTGCCTGCCTCATCAAAACCGGTGGTGCCAATCACCATCGCTTTGCTGTACTCACGGCAGATCGCCATATACTCCAGCGTGCCTTCTGGCCGGGTGAAGTCGATCAGCACATCAAAGTCGTTAATCACCGCGCTTAAATCGTCTGCGATGATGATGCCATTCTTTCCGATGCCCGCTAATTCACCAGCGTCGCTGCCGGTCAGCGACGAGCCTGGACGGGCCAGTGCCGCCCCCAGTTCAACGCCTTCTGCCTGCTGCGTCGCCTGAATCAGATTACGGCCCATACGGCCCGGCGCGCCCACAATAGCAATGCGGATAGTGTTCATATTTATTCATTCCTAAAACAAAACTATGCATCTAAAGCGTCATCAGGTTAACGATGAGTTAACAGTCACGCCACTATTAATCCGTGATAATAAGAATTTTATGCCAGCCGCCTATGATTATCAGTAAAAGCAATCATCGCAGTAAACCATGGCGTTTCTGGCAGAATACAAAAACAAAAAAGACCGAACAGAGTCGGCCTTTTTATCAGTTATATCTAAGAGTTACTGCACGTTGCGTACTTCGACGCGCAGCTCTTTAGGCACTTCGAAGACAATATTTTCTTCACGGCCAATCAGCTCAATCGCCGCTTCGCCGCCCAGCTCACGCAAACGCTGTATCACCTGCTGCACCAGAATATCGGGGGCTGAGGCACCTGCGGTAACGCCGATGCAGGCCACGCCTTTTACCCACTCTTCCTGAATATCATCCGCAGAATCGATCAGCTTTGCCAGTTTACCGGCACGCTGTGCCAGCTCGGCCAGACGGTTAGAGTTCGAGGAGTTCTTCGAACCGACCACCAGCACCACTTCCGCATCTTTCGCCAAAGTACGAACGGCTTCCTGACGGTTGGTGGTGGCATAGCAGATATCATCTTTACGCGGTCCGATGATCGCCGGGAAACGCTGACGCAGGGCATCAATGATGTCAGAGGTGTCATCCACCGACAGCGTGGTCTGCGTCATGAAGCTCAGATTGCTTTCATCTTTGACGGTCAGTCTGAAGACATCTTCCGGTGACTCCACCAGGTACATGCCGCCATTAGGGTTGTTGTACTGCCCCATGGTGCCTTCAACTTCCGGATGACCCGCATGACCGATTAGAATCGCTTCCACGCCTTTACGGCTGGCGCGCGCCACTTCCATATGGACCTTGGTCACCAGCGGACAGGTGGCGTCGAACAACATGGTCAGATTGCGCGCTTTGGCTTCGGCCCGCACCGCCTGTGAAACACCGTGCGCGGAGAAGATCAGAATCGCGTTATCCGGCACTTCGCTGATCTCTTCAATGAAGATGGCACCGCGTTCACGCAGGCTGTTCACCACGTAACGGTTATGCACCACTTCGTGACGGACGTAGATTGGCGCGCCATACATCTCCAGCGCGCGCTCAACAATACTGATGGCGCGATCAACGCCAGCGCAGAAACCGCGCGGATTAGCTAACAGGATTTGCATCGTTCGCCTCCAGCGCTGGATCGATTTCCAGCACCTCTACATCAAACTGAATACGACGACCTGCCAGCGGATGGTTGAAATCCACGGTGATCGAGTCACCGGAGACTTCACGGATCACGCCTGGCATTTCACTGCCGCCCATGCCGCTGAACAGCATGATGGCACCCACTTCCGGTTCACCTGCATCAATAAAGTCCCGACGCGAGAAATACTGGATCAGGTCTGGGCTGACGCCGCCAAAGGCATCTTCCGGCTCGAGGGTGAACTGTTTGGTTTCACCCGCTTTCAGCCCCACCAGTGCCTGTTCAAGTGCCGCAGAGAGGCTGCCATCACCGAGACGGAACAGCGCGGGCTTGCCGTTTGCACGGGTCGATTCCGCCGTCGAGCCATCTTCCAGCTTCAGCGTAAAATGCACCAACACCGCGCTTTCGCGCTGTACGGACTCAGTCATCACTTACCCTTTCTGTTTAGCCTGTTTGCCGTTCGGGCTGAAAAAGCCCTCCAGCACCACCAGTGCGGCACCAATACAGATGCCGCAGTCAGCGATATTAAATGTAGCGAAGTGCCAGTTACCGACATAAAAATCGATAAAATCGACCACAAAGCCATGGTATGAGCGATCAAACAGATTGCCGATCGCGCCGCCAATGATCAGAGCATAGGCGATGTTAGCCATCTTCTGACTGACATGATTGCGATACATCATCACTATCAGTGAGATCACAATAGCCAGCGCGATACCGGCAAAGAACCAGCGCTGCCAGCCGCCTTTATCCGCCAGGAAACTGAACGCCGCGCCATAGTTGTGCGCGTAGAACAGGTTCAGGTAAGGCATCAGCGGCTGAGTTTCATGCAGCATCATGTTGTTCATCACCCACTGCTTGCTGGCGAAGTCGACAACAATCACCACCAGCACCAGCCACAGCCAGCGCAATCCGGTTGATAAAATAGGTTTACGCATCAGGCAAATTCACGCTGTTCGCCGTCACCGGCTACGTTAGTGTAACAACGACCACAAACCTCAGCATGCTCAGGATTCTGTCCGACGTCGGTAGTGTAATGCCAGCAGCGCTGACATTTCTCGCCTTCAGCCTTGTGCAACGCGATTTTCAGACCTTTCAGCAGTTCACTCTGCTGCGCTTCATCGTTCGCCAGTGCGTAATCCGCTACCTGTGCGCCAGAGGTCAACAGCACAAAGCGCAGCTCATTGCCCAGCGCCTGCAGTTTAGCGGCCAGCTCCGGATCGGCATACAGCGTGACCGTCGCTTCCAGTGCGCCACCGATACGTTTATCCGCACGCGCCTGCTCAATCACCTTGTTCACTTCGCCACGCACTTTCAGCAGCTCAGCCCAGTAGGCGTCATTCAGCGCTTCATCTTCCGCCAGGCCAAACAGACCCTGATACCACTCCTCGGTGAAGACATATTGCGCACGTTCGCCTGGCAGGTAGCCCCAGATCTCATCCGCTGTAAAGGACATGATCGGTGCCATCCAGCGCACCAGCGCTTCGACGATATGCCACAGCGCGGTCTGGCAGCTGCGACGTGCCAGGCCATCGCCTTTCGCGGTGTACTGACGATCCTTAATGATGTCGAGATAGAAGCTGCCCATCTCAATCGAGCAGAACTGCATCAGACGCTGAATCACTTCATGGAAATCGTAGTTCTCATAAGAAGCAACGATATCGGCCTGTGCGGCCTGTGCGCGACCTACTGCCCAGCGATCGACGACGACCATCTCTTCCGGTTTCACCAAATCGGTGGCCGGGTTGAAGCCGCTAAGGTTAGCCAGCAGGAAACGTGCGGTGTTACGGATACGACGATAAGCATCGGCAGAGCGCTTGAGGATCTCATCGGAGACCGCCATTTCACCTGAGTAGTCGGTAGAGGCCACCCACAGACGCAGAATATCGGCGCCCAGTTTGTTCATCACATCCTGCGGCGCGACCGTGTTGCCGATTGATTTCGACATTTTACGGCCCTGACCGTCCACGGTGAAACCGTGCGTCAGTACCTGACGATAAGGCGCTTTGCCCTTCATCGCCGTGGAGATCATCAGCGAGGACATAAACCAGCCGCGATGCTGATCGGATCCTTCCAGATAGAGATCAGGAGCATGTCCGCCAAATTCCGGACGCGCATCAACCACGGAATAGCTGGTTGAACCGGAGTCAAACCAGACATCCAGCGTATCCGGCACTTTGACGTAATGATCGGCGTCGTCACCCATCAGTTCACGTGGGTCGAGATCCCACCAGGCCTGGATGCCCTCCTGCTCAACACGCTGTGCCACTTTCTCCATCAGCGCCAGCGTGTCCGGGTGCAGCTCTTCGCTCTCTTTGTGAACGAAGAGTGCCATCGGTACGCCCCAGGTACGCTGACGAGAGATGCACCAGTCAGGACGGTTCGCCACCATGGATTCGATACGCGCCTGGCCCCAGTCCGGGATCCACTGCACGCCTTTGATCTCTTTCAGTGACTGCGCACGCAATCCTTTCTGATCCATGCTGATGAACCATTGCGGCGTGGCGCGGAAGATGATCGGCGTTTTATGACGCCAGCAGTGCGGGTAGCTGTGCAGCAGTTTCTCAACGTGCAGCAGCGCGCCCTTCTCTTTCAGCAGTTCAACGATCATGTCGTTGGCTTTAAAGACGTTGACCCCATCCAGCGTCGGATAAGTGCCTGGCAGATAGGTGCCATCCGGTCCGACCGGATTAGCCGTTTCGATGCCATATTTCTGACCGATAACATAGTCATCCGGGCCGTGGCCTGGCGCGGTGTGAACTGCACCGGTACCCGCTTCCAGGGTGACGTGATCGCCCAGCACCACCAGCGACTCAAGCGCCAGGAATGGATGCTGAAATTTCTGCAGCTCCAGCGCAGCGCCTTTGCATTCGCCCAGTACCTGCCATTCGCTGACACCGGCGCGCTTCATCACACTTTCTACCAGCTCTTTCGCCAGGATCAGCGCGCGACCATCGATCTGCAGTAACTGATACTCAAATTCAGCGTTTAACGAGATGGCGCGGTTAGCCGGCAGCGTCCACGGCGTCGTCGTCCAGATCACCAGTGAGATCGGGCCATTGACCTGGGATACGCCAAACGCCCCACGCACCGCGTCGGTATCGACGGCGTTAAACATCACATCAATCGACGGAGACGTTTTGTCGTAATACTCTACTTCCGCTTCTGCCAGGGCAGAACGGCAATCCAGGCACCAGTGCACCGGCTTCGCGCCTTTGTGCAGGTGGCCGTTGCCGATGATTTTACCCAGCGCACGAATGATGTTGGCTTCGGTTCCGAAATCCATGGTCAGGTAAGGACGATCCCAGTCGCCCAGCACGCCCAGACGGATAAAGTCTGCCTTCTGGCCTTCAACCTGTTCAGCGGCGTATTTGCGGCATGCTGCGCGGAATTCAGCGGCGGTGACTTTCTCGCCTGGCTTGCCGATCATCTGCTCAACTTTGTGTTCGATTGGCAGACCATGACAGTCCCAGCCTGGCACATACGGGGAGTCATAACCCGCCATGCCTTTCGACTTAACGATAATGTCTTTCAGAATCTTGTTAACGGAGTGACCAATATGAATGCTGCCGTTCGCATACGGAGGGCCATCATGCAGGATAAAGGTTTTTTTCCCTTTTTTGGCTTCGCGGATGACGCCGTACAGATTGTCGGCATACCAGCGTTGCAACATTCCCGGTTCGCGCTTGGCCAGATCGCCACGCATCGGGAATCCCGTTTCCGGCAAATTCAGGGTAGATTTATAGTCACTCATCAGATTCTCGATTCCGTTTTTCGCTCAGGTTAAAGCAGCCCAAAGAACTGCCGGGCCGTTACCACATCGTTCGCAATTTGTTCTTTCAACGCCTCCAGTGAGGCAAAGCGCTGCTCGTTTCGTATTTTCTGTTTCAGCACCACATCAATGTGACG
The DNA here is from genome assembly GCF_058148845.1 of Pantoea sp. RCC30.1. Classification (NCBI taxonomy): domain Bacteria; kingdom Pseudomonadati; phylum Pseudomonadota; class Gammaproteobacteria; order Enterobacterales; family Erwiniaceae; genus Pantoea; species Pantoea sp. RCC30.1. Next base: position 177,928 of record NZ_JBXUHX010000006.1, read on the forward strand.
ACCATAGAGATCTATATTGATGTCGAGCAGGTGAACTTCAAGCTGCTGGCGTAAACCTTTTACGGTCGGGCGGGTGCCGATATTGGCGACACCAGGCAGTGGCTCGGGCGTCAGACCCTGCACTTCCACCGCATAAACCCCTTTCACCGGCGTAACGCTACGGCGTAAAGGAAGGTTCGCAGTGGGGAAACCTAGCGTGCGTCCCAGTGCATCACCGTGTACGACGCGGCCGGAAATAGTGAAAGGATGACCTAACAGCGACTGCGCCAGCGCTAAATCATCCGCAGCCAGTGCCTGACGCACGGCGGTGCTGCTGATTCGCTTACCGCCATCACAGAAGGTTTCGGTGCTGACGACCTCAAAGCCATACTCCACACCGGCTTTCTGTAATAACAGGAAATCCCCCTGGCGACCAGCGCCGAAGCGGAAATCATCGCCCACGGCAAGGTACTTTACGTCCAGCTTGTCGACTAACAAATCACTGATAAAACGCTGGGCGGACAAGGCCGCAAAGCGACGGTCGAACCGCACGCACAGCACTTTATCAACGCCGGCTTCCGCCATGTAGCGCAGCTTTTCGCGCAGGCGCGTCAGGCGAGCCGGGGCTTTATCACCGGCAAACAGCTCCAGCGGCTGTGGCTCAAACACCATGACCACGACCGGCAGATTACGCTTACGTCCCTCTTCACACAGACGCGACATTAGCGCCTGATGACCACGGTGCACGCCATCGAAATTACCAATGGTAAGAACGCAGCCGCGATGCTGCTCGTTAAGATTATGAATACCGCGGATAAACTTCATGGCTGGCCCAAACCGGTGGAAATCGGCGGATTATACCCTTGAAAGCGACTCAGGTTAACCCGTCAGCACGCCTTTCATGCTTTAGGCGCTGCATTTCCTGTTACAGATGCGCATGTTAAGAATTTTGTCGCGAAATACTGTATTCAGCGAGGGGAAGCTGGTAGAATCTTGCGCCATCAAATACGTAACCGAGTGCCGCTCTTAGGGCGACGCTTATTTGCACAAATCCATTGACAAAATCAGGTTAGAAGGGCATAGTCCTCGGCCTTTGATTTGTCTCTATAGAACACATTTGGGAGTTGGACCTTGGCTAATATCAAATCAGCTAAGAAACGCGCCGTAACATCTGAGAAACGCCGCAAGCATAACGCTAGCCGCCGCTCAATGATGCGTACCTTCGTTAAGAAAGTATACGCGGCGATCGCTTCAGGCGACAAAGCTGCTGCGCAGAACGCATTCAATGAAATGCAACCACTCGTGGATCGTCAGGCCGCTAAAGGTCTGATCCACAAAAACAAAGCTGCACGTTATAAATCGAACCTGACTGCACAGATCAACAAACTGGCTTAATCGCCTGTTGTTAATCACTTTGTTGAAAAAGCCGGCTTACGCCGGTTTTTTTTCGTCTGTACTCTGGCCGGGAAAGAGTCCGCTGAAGTCTGCGTGACAGAGACGCTGCACCGCCGGATGCTGAATCATCCGCTCCGCGAAGAGGATGTGATATTCCTCTGACACCGCGTCAAGCTGCCCGACTTCATAAATTCCCTCCTGCTGACTAATCTCCAGTGCTGGCGCGACAAAAATCGCCTTCTGCCGCGCACCAAACGCCTTCATCAGCGCTGCATCATCAAACTCACCGAGAATCTCTACCTGTAATCCCTGGGTAGTGATCCAGTTGAGGATTTTCCGTCCCAGCATTGAGCGGCGTCCAGGAATCAGTAGTGGACGCGTCTCCAGACAGGCCGGAAATGCGTGTTCGGTGAGTGGCTGAGTAGACCAGAAACTGATCGGGCACTCCCCCAGCTTCACCGAAAACAGCCCTTCCTGTTGGGTGGGATCGATGGAGCAGTCAGAGATAATCATATCCAGCTTATGCTGACTGAGCTGCTCCAGCAGCATCTCGTGGGTCGATTCAAAACAGCGCAGATGAATCTTCTCCTCTGCGACCACCGCCGTCTCCAGCACTTTGCTGACCAGCTGCTTAGAGAGCGCATCTGCCACGCCGACATCCAGCAGCAGATGGGACTCTTTGCGGTAGTTAACGATATCCAGCATCTCCTGACCCAGCATAAACATGCGATCAGCGTAGCGGAACACCATCTGCCCCAGTTCAGTCGGCACCAGCCCCCTTCCCTGACGCCGGAACAGCTTGCCCTGCAGGCGCTCCTCAAGCGCCTTAATCTGCCCTGTAATGGTCTGTGGCGTCAGTGAGAGGGCTTCTGCGGCGCCAGCAATCGAACCTTCGCGGCAGGCGTGCCAGAAGTAGTAGAGATGATTGTAATTAATGTGCGCCATCGGATGTTCTACGCCGGACGTTGTTTCAGACGCCAGCCAAGGATCACATAGCCCAGCACTGCCGAGAGAATCGAGCCTGACAGAATCCCCAGCTTGGCCAGTGTCATCAGTTCAGCGCTGATGTCGCCATAGGCCAGCGAGGCGATAAATATCGACATGGTGAAGCCGATACCGCACAGCACGCCCACCGCAGCGATATCTTTGATATGGGTCTTTTCCGGCAGTCTGGCTAAGCCGGTTTTCACTGCCAGCCAGCAGAAGAGTGTGATACCCAATGGCTTACCGATCAGCAGCCCGGCGATAATGCCCAGCGGCAGCAGCGAAAACAGGCTGCCGAACGAGACACCTTCCAGCGAAACACCGGCATTGGCAAAGGCAAACAGCGGCAGGATGACCCAGCGCACCCAGGGATGGAGCGCATGCTCAAGGTGAATCGCCGGAGAGTGCCCCTCTTTCTTCGCCAGTGGGATCAGGAAGCCAATCACCACACCCGCCAGCGTCGCATGAACACCCGACTTCAGCACTGCCACCCACAGCACCAGCCCCACCAGCAGATAGAGACCGGTGTTTCGCACATTGAGCAGGTTCATCAGCGCCAGCACGGCTATGGCAGCGGCGGCAACAGCCAGTGACGCCATCGAAAGGTGGTGAGTGTAGAACAGCGCGATAATCACGATGGCCCCGAGATCGTCGATGATTGCCAGTGCCATCAGGAAAATCTTCAGAGCGGGCGGCACACGGCTGCCCAGCAACGCCAGAATGCCTAGCGCGAAAGCGATATCGGTGGCGGTAGGGATCGCCCATCCGCTGCGGGTGCTCAGGTCGGCACCGTTAAACAGCAGGAAGATAATCGCCGGGGCGATCATGCCACCCAGCGCCGCAATTAACGGAAATATTGCCTGTTCACGTTTAGCTAACGCCCCCATCACCAGCTCGCGTTTGACCTCCAGTCCTACCATCAGGAAGAACAGTGCCATCAGCGCATCGTTAATCCACAACAGCAGGTCTTTACTGATATCGAGCGCGCCAAAGCGAAACCCCACCGGAATCGCCAGCAGATCGCGATAGTCCTGTTGCGTTGCCGCATTATTGGCAAGCAGCATCGCCAGCGCGGCAGCGATAATCAGCACCACGCCGCCGGAGGCGTCGCTTTCAAGGATTTTTTTTAGTCTGATGTTCACACGCGTTGTCCTTTTCCAGAGATCAATCAAAGTGCCTAAGAATAACGGCAATGACAGCTCGAAAAAAACAGTTTATTTAGCAGTGATAGCTCGGAAATAACGAAACGAGAATCGCAGGCAAAAAAAAGCCAGCGGCTGTGCGCTGGCTTTTAAGAAGATGAACTTAACGGGTTAAGTCATCAAAGAATTTTTTCACGCCATCGAAAAAGCTCTTAGAGCGCGGACTGTTATGCTCACCGCTTGGGCCGCCAAAACTTTCTTCCAGTTCACGCAACAGCGCTTTCTGTTTCTCATTCAGGCTGACCGGTGTTTCCACCACGACGCGACATAACAGGTCGCCGACCGCGCCGCCACGTACAGATTTGACGCCACGTCCGCGCATGCGGAACAGTTTGCCGGTCTGGGTTTCTGACGGCACTTTCAGCTTCACGCGACCATCCAGTGTCGGTACTTCAATCTCACCGCCCAGCGCCGCCATCGCAAAGTTGATCGGCACTTCACAGTAGAGGTTGTTCTCTTCACGCTCGAAGATCGGGTGTTTCTTCACCGATACCTGAACGTAGAGATCGCCGGCTGGTGCGCCCTGCTCGCCCGCTTCACCTTCGCCACTCAGACGAATGCGATCGCCGGTGTCGACCCCAGCAGGGATTTTCACAGACAGCGTTTTCGACTTCTCAACGCGGCCATGACCATGACAGGCGTTGCACGGATCTTTAATTACCGAGCCACGACCATGACAGGTCGGACAGGCCTGCTGGACAGTGAAGAAGCCCTGGCGCATCTGCACCTGGCCTGCACCGTGACAGGTTGAACAGGTTTGTGGCTGCGTTCCCGCTTTCGCGCCGCTGCCGTGGCAGACGTCACACTCTTCCAGCGTTGGAATGCGGATCTCTTTGGTCACGCCGCGTACCGCTTCTTCCAGCGACAGCTCCATGTTGTAGCGTAAATCGGCGCCACGGGATGCGCGCTGACGGCGTCCACCACCAAAGATGTCACCGAATACGTCGCCAAAGATATCGCTGAAGTCTGCACCGCCGCCACCAAAGCCGCCGCCGCCGAATCCACCGCCACCCATGCCGCCCTGTTCAAAGGCTGCATGACCATACTGATCGTAAGCCGCACGCTTCTGCGCATCGGTCAGGATTTCGTACGCTTCCTTGACCTCTTTAAATTTGGCTTCGGCTTCTTTGTCACCGGGATTACGGTCCGGGTGAAATTTCATTGCCAGGCGTTTGTAAGCCTTTTTGATTTCACGCTCGTCCGCGGATTTGGCGACGCCTAAAATCTCGTAGTAATCACTCTTCGCCATGTTTATTTAGCCCTTAACATGATCGCACGGGCGTGGAGAGATCTCCTACGCCCGTGCTGGTTTCAACGGCTGTCAGGCCAACCGTCGCGCCCGGTCAGGGGCAATTATTTCTTGTTGTCTTTCACTTCTTCGAATTCAGCATCGACAACGTCGTCATCTTTCTTCGCTGACGCGTCACCGGCATCCGCTGCACCCGCCTGAGACTGCTGTGCTGCTTCCATCAGTTTGCCGGACACTTCCATCAGCGCCTGCATTTTGGCGTCGATTTCAGCTTTGTCTTCGCCTCTCAGCGCAGTTTCCAGCGCGGCCAGAGCGGCTTCGATTGGCGCTTTATCATCAGCTGACAGTTTGTCGCCTGCTTCATCCAGCTGCTTACGCGTGCTGTGGGCAATCTGATCACCCTGGTTACGCGTCTGTACCAGCTCTTCGAACTTGCGGTCAGATTCAGCGTTCGCTTCCGCATCACGCACCATTTTCTGGATCTCTTCATCGCTCAGACCTGAAGAGGCTTTGATGGTGATTTTCTGCTCTTTACCGCTGTTCTTGTCTTTCGCTGACACGTGCAGGATACCATCCGCATCGATGTCGAAGGTCACTTCGATCTGCGGCAGACCGCGTGGCGCGTTCTGGATACCGTCGAGGTTGAACTGGCCCAGTGACTTGTTGTCATTGGCGCGCTTACGTTCACCCTGCAGCACGTGAATGGTCACGGCTGACTGGTTATCTTCAGCAGTCGAGAAGACCTGGCTGTGCTTGGTTGGGATGGTGGTGTTCTTGCTGATCAGCGAAGTCATCACGCCACCCATGGTTTCGATACCCAGTGACAGCGGGGTAACGTCCAACAGCAGCACGTCTTTCACGTCGCCACCCAGTACACCACCCTGAACCGCAGCACCGACAGCAACCGCTTCGTCCGGGTTCACGTCTTTACGTGGCTCTTTACCGAAGAACTCAGTTACTTTGGCCTGAACCAGTGGCATACGAGTCTGACCACCGACCAGGATAACGTCGTTGATGTCTGAAACAGACAGACCGGCATCCTGCAGCGCAACTTTCAGAGGCGCGATTGAGCGAGCAACCAGATCTTCAACCAGTGACTCCAGTTTAGAACGCGTCACTTTGATGTTCAGGTGCTTAGGACCGGTCGCATCTGCCGTGATGTATGGCAGGTTAACGTCGGTCTGCTGTGCAGAAGAAAGTTCGATTTTCGCTTTCTCTGCCGCTTCTTTCAGACGCTGCATCGCCAGTGGATCGTTGTGCAGATCGATACCCTGGTCTTTCTTGAATTCAGCAACCAGATAGTTAATCAGGCGGCTATCGAAGTCTTCACCACCCAGGTGGGTATCACCGTTGGTCGCCAGAACTTCAAAGGTTTTTTCGCCGTCTACTTCGTCGATCTCAATGATTGAGATATCGAAGGTACCACCACCCAGGTCATAAACCGCGATGGTGCGGTTGCCCTGGCCTTTATCCAGACCGTATGCCAGTGCAGCAGCAGTCGGTTCGTTAATGATACGTTTGACTTCCAGACCTGCGATACGGCCGGCATCTTTGGTCGCCTGACGCTGCGCATCGTTGAAGTAGGCCGGTACGGTAATAACCGCTTCAGTCACTGGCTCGCCGAGGTAATCTTCGGCGGTCTTTTTCATTTTCTTCAGCACTTCAGCAGAGATCTGCGGTGGTGCCATTCTCTGACCTTTTACTTCCAGCCATGCGTCGCCGTTATCAGCGCCGGTGATTTTGTACGGCATGATTTTAATATCACGCTGTACTTCTTCGTCCTGGAAGCGACGACCGATCAGACGCTTAATTGCGAACAGGGTATTCTGCGGGTTGGTCACTGCCTGACGTTTAGCCGGTTGACCGACCAGAATTTCGCCATCCTGTGTATACGCAATAATTGAAGGCGTGGTGCGATCGCCCTCGGCATTTTCCAGCACGCGTGCTTTAGTGCCATCCATGATCGCAACACAAGAGTTGGTTGTACCCAGGTCAATACCAATAATCTTACCCATCTAAACATCTCCCACTTAAATTCGTTGCCAATTTGGGTTGTGAACCTTTTATGTGGGCGGGTTGTTTGCATTCAACTGCCAGCACATGCTTTTTTTCCAACGTTCACAACGCTCGATGACAAGTAAATGGGGCCGCTTCGATGCGCATCAAGGGCTAAACCAAAAAAAATTTTTTAACTTTGGCCCTGCCGGGATCAAAGAACGCTGTCACAACGCTGAATATGATGCGTCGCCTTGTTTCACTCAGAGAACAAGAGGGAATCCGTTTATTCCATCAACGATCATTTTAATGCCGAGGAACTATGGCAAATTTAACGCTGGCTAACCCTGCCCCGCTGGGCTTAATGGGATTTGGCATGACAACCATTCTGCTGAACCTGCACAACACAGGTCTGTTTGCCATGGACGTGGCGATTTTAGCGATGGGAATTTTTTATGGTGGGATCGCACAAGTACTGGCCGGTCTGCTGGAGTTTAAAAAGAACAACACGTTTGGACTGACCGCCTTTACCTCTTACGGCATGTTCTGGTTGAGCTTTGTGGCGATCCTGTTGTTACCGGAAATGGGTCTGGCGAAAGCGCCTGACGAACGCTTCCTGGGTGCCTGGCTGGCACTGTGGGGTATCTTCACGCTGTTTATGTTCATAGGCACGCTGAAAGGTGCGCGGATGCTGCAGTTTGTCTTCGGCTCGCTCACGCTGCTGTTTCTGCTACTGGCCGTGGCTCATCTTATGCACCTGCCTGCACTGGTCGTGTCTGCGGGCTGGGTCGGGATCCTCTGTGGTGCCAGCGCCTGTTATCTGGCGATGGGTGAAGTGCTGAACGAAACCTTTGGTCGTACCCTTCTGCCGATTGGCGCAAAAGCGCTTTAAGCATACTTTTACCCATAAACGAAGACGCGGAGCCTGGCTCCGCGCCATCCTCTTACAACTTACAACGACTTAATCCCCTGATTCAGTCCCGGCTCGTGGCTGACATCACGCCGCAGCCAGATCCCTGTCAACAATCCCACCAGCGCCAGCGCCATCACATACCAGCACGGTGCCATCACTGAGACATTCATTAGCAGCGACACAAAGATCGGTGTCAATCCGCCAAAGATCGCGTAGGAAAGATTATAGGAGAACGAGAGTCCGGTAAAACGCACCTCTGCCGGAAAGGCGCGCACCATAACAAACGGCACCACACCGACGATACCGACGCTGAGCCCCGCCACACCATAGAGCAGGAAGAGCTGCTGCGGATAGAGGGCACTCAAGTGATAAAACTGCCAGCTACAGATCGCCAGCAGCAGGCTGCCGACACACAGGGTACGACTGGCACCAAAGCGATCCGCAGCGAGTCCGGCAATAATGCAGCCGATGCAGAGCATCACGGTGGCGATGCTGTTGGCCTGCAGGGTCAGTGCGGGCGCGATGCCCTGCTGCTTCTGCAACCAGACCGGCGACATCAGGATTACGACGACAATGCAGGCGGAGAGCAGCCAGGTCAGCAGCATGGAGATCACAATCGCCTTTTTATGCTCCGCCAGCACGGTCTTCAGCGGTAGAGTTTCAGCCAGCGCTTTACGCTGCTGCATCTCAATGAAGACCGGTGTTTCATGCAGCCAGCGGCGCAGGAACATCGCAATCAGCCCAAACACGCCGCCAAGGAAGAACGGAATACGCCAGCCGCCGTCATGAATGGCCTGCTGCGACATCGAGGTATTGATCAGCGTCGCCACCAGCGACCCAAGTAAAATGCCGATAGTCAGCCCGGCCGTCAGCGTGCCACAGGCGATGCCGATACGTTTATAAGGCACGTGCTCAGCGACAAACACCCAGGCACCCGGCACTTCGCCTCCGATCGCCGCGCCCTGTAACATCCGCATCAGCAGCATCAGCAGTGGCGCTGCAATGCCAATCGTCTGCCAGGTGGGCAGAGCGCCCATCATCAGGGTCGGCAGCGCCATCAGCAGAATGCTCAGGCTGAACATCTTTTTACGGCCGAGCTTGTCGCCAAAATGCGCCATCACGATACCGCCCAGCGGGCGTGCCAGATAGCCTGCGGCAAAAATGGCAAACGTCTGTAGCTGACGCAGCCATTCCGGGATATCTGAGGGGAAGAAGAGTTCGCCAATTACGGTGGCGAAGAAGACAAAGATGATGAAGTCGTAAAATTCCAGCGCGCCGCCCAGCGCGGCCAGCGCCAGGGTTTTGTAATCCTTACCGGTCAGACGCTGTGTATGAGTCGGATTCATAATATTCCAGAGGCAAAAGAGACAAAGTTGTAAAGATAGCCTTACTATACCGTCAATCTTTTGCCACACCAGCAAGGCTATAGCTTATGCCTGAAATGGGGAATATTTAGTTATTTATCTCACGTATCGCGCTTTTAGGCCGAAATGCTGCTACCACCTCGCGATGCGTTTCGACGTAGGGCCCTTCCAGCAACTGTAAACAATAAGGTACAGAGGCAAAGATACCGTGAACTTTTACGTTGCCCTGCTCATCCTTCAGCCCTTCCAGCGTCTCTTTGATCGACTTCGGCTGACCGGGCAGATTGAGGATCAGCGACTGTTTGCGGATCACCCCGACCTGGCGCGACAGAATGGCGGTCGGCACGAACTGCAGGCTGATCTGACGCATCTGCTCGCCAAAGCCGGGCATTTCCCGATCGGCAACGGCTAAGGTGGCATCGGGTGTGACATCGCGTCGGGCCGGACCGGTGCCGCCCGTCGTTAACACCAGATGGCAAAAACGTTCATCGACCAGCTCGCAGATCGCGTGCTCAATCATCGGCTGCTCGTCGGGCACCAGACGGGACTCAATCTCAAACGGGCTGCTTATTGCGCGACTCAGCCAGCTCTCCAGCGCGGGAATACCCTCATCCTGATAGATGCCGTTCGCGGCGCGATCGGAGACCGAGATCAGGCCAATGCGTAATGTATTCATGATTAGCTTCGCTGTGATTTACCGCGGTGCGGTGGAGTAAAAGGGGAATAGCAGAGAGGATAATATAAAGTGAAAGGGTCGGAAAAGGGAAAACCGTGGCAGCCTGCGCCGCCACGGTCAGCCTATTACAGCAGTTCTGCCAGCATCTTCTCAAGTTTGCCCTGATCAACGGCAAAATTGCGGATACCTTCTGCCAGCTTGGCAACGGCCATGGGATCCTGGTTGTGCTGCCACAGGAACTCAGACTCGGTCATGCGGGCCGGACGCGCTTTAACTTCGCCGCTGTAGCTCAGTTTACGCTCAAGGGTGCCTTCGCTTTCTGCCAGCTCTTTCAGCAGCGCAGGAGAAATGGTCAGACGGTCACAGCCAGCCAGCTCGATGATTTCGCCGACGTTACGGAAGCTCGCGCCCATCACCACGGTTTCATAGCCGTGCTGCTTGTAGTAGTTGTAGATTTCAGAAACAGAAACCACGCCTGGATCTTCGTGCGCGGCATACTCTTTCTTATCGGTGTTGGCTTTATACCAGTCGAGGATACGGCCAACAAACGGAGAGATCAGGAACACGCCTGCTTCGGCACAGGCACGCGCCTGAGCAAAGGAGAACAGCAGGGTCAGGTTACAGTTGATACCCTCTTTTTCCAGCTGCTCTGCAGCACGGATGCCCTGCCAGGTAGAGGCCAGTTTGATCAGGATGCGGTCATTACTGATACCGGCATCATTGTAGAGTTTGATCAGGCTGCGGGCTTTAGCAATGCTGCCTTCAGTGTCGTAAGAGAGACGCGCATCGACTTCAGTCGAGATGCGGCCTGGGATCAGTTTCAGAATTTCCAGACCAATGTTAACGGCCAGCTTGTCAGAAACCAGCTGCAGCTGCTCTTCTTTGTTGCTGCTCTGCTCACGCGCCCAGCTAATCGCTTCATCGATCAGTTTACGGTATTCAGGGATTTGTGCGGCGTTGAGAATCAGAGAAGGGTTGGTGGTGGCGTCTTGTGGCTGATACAGCTTCATGGCTGCGATATCACCCGTGTCGGCGACTACGGTAGTGAGCTGACGCAGGGAGGTAAGTTTGTCCGTCATGTTCTTTTCTCTTAGTTAACTGTCAGTGTGAAAAAAGGCTGTTGCGATAATATCACGCGGCAACGGTGGCGCAAGGTCAGGGAATGCCGTTTACGATAGCGCGAACAAATAGGAGTGATTCGTCATTCTTTCCGTCTTTTTTGGTACACTGCGTAGCCTGATAAGCCGCCAATGCCCTGTTAAACCAGGCATTAACCGAGGAAGCAACTATGTTGATGGTGATCTCTCCCGCCAAGACGCTGGATTATGAAAGCCCGCTGGCGACAACGCGTTTCACCCAGCCTGCGCTGTTAGAAAAGTCACAACAGCTGATTGAGATTGCGCGCGATCTGTCACCGGCCAGCATCGCCTCGTTAATGGGCATCAGCGACAAACTGGCGCACCTCAATGCCGATCGCTTTAACAGCTGGCACCCCGATTTCTCACCTCAGAATGCCCGTCAGGCTATCCTGGCGTTTAAAGGTGATGTCTACACCGGTCTGCAGGCCGAAACCTTCAGCGATCAGGATTTTGATTTTGCTCAGCAGCATCTGCGCATGTTGTCAGGCTTGTATGGCGTGCTGCGTCCGCTCGATCTCATGCAGCCTTACCGGCTGGAGATGGGCATTCGCCTGGCGAATCCGGCGGGCAAAGATCTCTACACCTTCTGGGGCGATCTGATTACTGAAACGCTGAATGCCGCGCTGGCGGAACAGGGTGATGAGGTGTTGATTAATCTCGCCTCGGACGAATATTTCAGGGCGGTTAAGCCGAAGAAGTTGCAGGTACAGATGATTAAGCCGGTGTTCCTTGATGAGAAGAACGGCAGCTATAAAGTGATTAGCTTCTACGCCAAAAAGGCGCGTGGATTAATGAGTCGCTATGTGATTCAGCAGCGCCTGACAAAGCCGGAACAGCTTAAGGCGTTTGATGTGGATGGCTATCGTTTTGACGGGGCAAGCAGCAGCGAGAGCGAACTCGTCTTTAAGCGCGCGGAGCAGTAACTCCCCCGCGCGCACTCTGCTTTTCACATCACAAGCAGGCTTCCCGTAACCGGGAAGCTTTTCACAGCACTACTTCAGCAGGAACGCCCTCAGCGAGGCGAAATCACCCTTCATCTGGTGCGACAGCAGCGGCAGATCGGCGCGCTCTGCTAATTCCGGCGGCAGCGTCAGAGTCTGCTCAAGGATCGCTTCCACGCTTTCGCGGAATTTCGCCGGATGAGCGGTCCCGAGGAACACACCATATTCCCCTTCCTGCAGCTGATCTCGCAGCAGACGCCAGGCGATGGCGGCATGTGGCTCGGAAACGTAGCCCAGCTCTGCCAGTTCACGCATTGCGGCGCGCGTGGTCTCATCAGTGACTGCGCCACAGGCCAGATCGGTTAAGCGCCAGGTTTTACGGCGGAACAGCTCTTCCACCCGTGGCCAGTTGTTAGGCTGGCTGACATCCATCGCATTCGACAGCGTAGAGACAGTCAGGTTTGGCTGCCACTCGCCGTTGCCGAGGAAGCGCGGCACGGTATCGTTGGCGTTGGTAGCGGCGATAAAGCGTTTGATCGGCAAGCCCAGTGATTTCGCCAGCAGACCGGCGGTCAAATCACCAAAGTTTCCGCTCGGCACAGAGACCACCAGCTGATTGCGTTTTTCCTGTGGCAGTTGCGCGACCGCTTCAAAGTAGTAGCAGATCTGCGCCAGCAGGCGGCTGATGTTGATGGAGTTAGCCGAGTTCAGGCCAATCGTCCGTTTCAGTTCTTCATCATCAAATGCCTGTTTGACCAGCGACTGGCAGGCATCGAAATCGCCGTCGATAGCGATAGTTTCGATGTTGCCGCCCAGGGTACAGAAGAGTTTCTCCTGCAGCGGACTGATTTTGCCCTGCGGATAGAGGATCACCACGCGTACGTTCTTCATGCCGTAGAAAGCGTGCGCCACGGCTGCACCGGTGTCACCGGAGGTCGCGGTCAGAATAGTGATCTGCTCATCTGAGCCTGCGACATACGACAGCATCTGCGCCATAAAACGGCCGCCGAAATCTTTAAACGCCAGCGTCGGCCCGTGGAACAGCTCCAGACAGGCGATATCTTCGCTAACGGCTTTCACCGGGGCCGGGAAGGCAAAAGCGGCTTTAACACGCTCATGCAACTGCTGGGCCGGAATCTCGTCACCAATGAAAGCCGAGAGAATTTTGCTGCTGCGGCTGACAAAATCCATCTCCAGCATCGCGTCGATGTCGGTCAGTTCAAACTCTGGCAGTTCCAGCGGAAAGAACAGACCCTGCTGTGATCCCAGACCCTGTTTCACCGCCTGGGCGAAGCTGACCTGCTCGTTGTGATCCTTCAGATTGTAGAGTTTCATGCGTTATCCCAATTGTCGTGCGCCAGCCGTGTCGAGACGGCAGATATGGACGAAGCCTTCATCATTCTGCAGATAGTGCTGGCTCAGCCAGTCAGCCATCCGCCGTGCCGTTTCCATCTGATTGCAAACGGCGAAAAGTGTCGGACCAGAGCCTGAGATACCGCACGCCAGTGCGCCAATATCTTTAGCGGCCTGCCGCGCCTCAGCGAAGCCTGGCAGTAGCCGGGTCCGGTAAGGTTCGGCAATTACATCCTGCATAAGTTTAGCTGCCAGCTGCGGCTGACGCGTATGGCAGGCGTGAATGAAGCCGGCCAGCAAACGGCCATGCTTGATGCAGTCCTCTTTGCGATACTGCGCCGGTAAAATGGCGCGCGCTTCTGCGGTGGAAACTTTAATGCCCGGATAGGCCATCACCCACAGCCAGTCGTCAAAGCCCGGCACCGCCTGGCTGATGATGTCATTTTCCTGCAGCATCAGCTGAATGCCACCGAGGAAGCAGGGAGCGACATTATCATAATGCACGCTACCGGATATCCGCCCTTCCAGCTCGCCCATCAACGTCAGTAACGTGCTGTCGCTGAGTGGCTTGCCGCAAAACTCGTTCATCGCCATTAACCCAGCCACTACCGAGCAGGCGCTGGAACCCAGCCCGGAGCCAATGGGCATATTCTTCTCCAGGGTCATCGCCACCGGGATCTCTTTGCCCACCGCCTCGCAGAAAAGCTGCCAGCACTGATAAACGATATTCTCTTTGGGATCGGCGGGCAGCTTACTGACAAAACGTCCGGCGTTGGTCAGTGAAAACTGCTCTGCCGCTTCCACGGAGACGCAGTCACCCAGCAGGGAGCCATCTACTGGCGACACCGCCGCGCCCAGCACATCGAAGCCGACGCTGACGTTACCAATCGAGGCTGGTGCGTAAATTTTTACCATGATTAAACTCCCAACTTCCATGACAGCGTACGCAGCAGATCGGCAAAGACACCGGCCGCTGTGACATCATTTCCTGCACCGTATCCGCGCAGCACCAGCGGAATCGGTTGATAATAGCGGCTGTAAAACGCCAGGGCGTTCTCACCGTTTTTCACTTTATAGAGCGGATCATTGCCGTCAACAGCGTCGATCTTCACTTTGCAGACGCCACCCTCTTCAATCACGCCAACGTAGCGGAGAACTTTGCCCTCATTCTGCGCTTGTGCAACGCGGTCGGCAAAGGCGTTATCCAGCTCGGGCAGACGCTGCATAAACTGCTCAACATCCTGGATTTCAGCCAGGCTGGCGGGCAGCAGCGGCTCGATCTCAATATCACTCAGCTCCAGCTGATGACCCGCTTCACGTGCCAGGATCAGCAGCTTACGCGCCACATCGGTGCCGGCCAGATCGTCACGCGGATCGGGCTCGGTGAAGCCCATCTCTCGCGCCATGTGAGTTGCCTGCGACAGCGACATTCCTTCGTCCAGCTTGCCGAAGATGAACGACAGCGAGCCAGAAAGGATACCGGAGAAGCGCAGCAGTTCATCACCCGCGTTCATCAGGTTCTGCAGGTTTTCGATGACCGGCAGTCCGGCACCGACGTTGGTATCATAAAGAAATTTACGACGCGATTTGGCAGCGGCGGCGCGCATCTGCTGATAGTAATTCCAGGAGGAGGTGTTAGCCTTTTTGTTTGGCGTTACCACGTGGAAGCCTTCGCTGAGGAAATCCGCATACTGATCGGCGACTGCCTGGCTGGAAGTACAATCTACAATTACCGGATTGAGCAGATGGTACTCTTTCACCAGACGGGTCAGACGGCCCAGATTAAACGGCTCTTTCGCTTCGGCTAATGCCGACTGCCAGTTGCTTAAATCAATGCCGTGGACGTGGGTTAACAGCGCATGCGAGTTAGCGATGCCGCACACACGCAGGTCGATATGCTTTTTCTTCAGCCACGCCTGCTGGCGATGTAACTGATCCAGTAGCGCACCGCCGACACCGCCGACACCAACCACAAACACTTCGATCACCTGATCGGTGGCGAAAAGCATCTGATGCACCACGCGCACGCCAGTGATCACCTCGTCATTGTTCACGACGACCGAGATAGAGCGCTCGGAGGAGCCCTGCGCAATCGCCACGATATTGATATTGGCGCGAGCCAGTGCCGAGAAGAACCTGGCTGAGATGCCGCGCAGAGTGCGCATGCCATCGCCCACCACCGAGATCACCGCCAGGTTTTCAATGATATCCAGTGGGTCCAGCAGGCCATCTTTCAGCTCCAGGTAGAATTCTTCTTCCAGCACATGACGCGCCCGCGCCAGCTCGCTCTGCGGCACACAGAAACTGATGCTGTATTCGGAAGAGGATTGGGTGATCAGCACGACTGAGATGCCGGTGCGTGACATCGCCGCAAAGACTCTGGCCGCCATCCCGACCATCCCTTTCATGCCGGGACCGGAGACGTTGACCATCGCCATGTTATTCAGGTTGGTGATGCCTTTTACCGGACTTTCATCCTGCTCGCCTTCGGCACCAATCAGGGTGCCGGGTGCCTGTGGATTGGCGGTATTTTTGATCAGGCAAGGGATCTGGAACTGGGCAATCGGCGCAATAGTGCGGGGATGCAGCACTTTGGCACCAAAATAGGAGAGCTCCATCGCCTCCTGATAGGACATCGACTTCAGCAGACGCGCATCCGGCACCTGACGTGGATCGCAGGTATAGACGCCATCCACATCGGTCCAGATTTCACAGCAGTCGGCGCGCAGACAGGCGGCCAGCACGGCGGCTGAATAGTCTGAACCGTTACGGCCCAGCACCACCAGTTCGCCACGCTCGTTACCGGCAGTAAAGCCAGCCATCAGGATCATGTTCTGCGGTGGGATCTGGCTCGCTTCGATGCGACGGGTCGATTCGGCGATATCAACCGTGGATTCGAGATAGTGGCCAATCGCCAGCAACTTCTCCACCGGGTCGATCACGCTGACTTCATGGCCGCGCGCCTGCAGCAGCGCTTCCATGATCGCAATCGAGAGCTTCTCACCACGACAGATAATCGCCGCATTAACGCTGTCCGGGCACTGTCCAAGCAGGCTGATGCCGTGCAGGAGCTGCTTCAGCTGCGCAAACTCCAGGTCAACGCGGGTTTTCAGTCGATCGAACTCAAAGCCAGGCTGTGCGTCAGCCAGTCCCTGCAGCAGCTCGCTGAAGATGCGCTCGGCGTCGCTGATATTCGGCAGAGCATCCTGACCACTGATGGTTTTTTCAATCATCGCCACCAGATGGTTAGTGATCTTTGCTGGTGCAGAGAGCACGGTTGCAACCTGTCCTTGTTGCGCATTACTTTCCAGAATGTCAGCGACGCGAAGAAAACGCTCCGCATTCGCTACCGAGGTCCCGCCGAATTTCAGCACTCGCATGATATAAACTCTCCTGAATTTAAGCCGAAAAAAAAGCCCGCACTGGTTAGGTGCGGGCTTTTTTCTGTTTTTCCTGTATGCGTCAGCCCGCACCGTTACCTGTGGTAATGGTGGTGGTAATAATTGTGGTGTTCAGGCTGATTTTACGCATTTAGATTTATTTTCTGTCTGTTTTTGTCCGTCCGTCTTGCTTCCAGAAGTAAAGCAAAGCGCACGTTAAGTCAACCCGATTTGTCCGGTGGACAGATTTCAACCACTGCGCACAGCCACCGGTGAAACCGTGAAACGCTGTTCGATCGTTTGCGATGCGGAAATTCCCTGCGATCTGTTGCTGTAAAATCATCTTTTTGCCGAGGATTTATCTGTGAGTTTTTTTTCTATATCGTGCAGCAGACGATGCAGCATCGCACTGTCGCGCTGTTCCAGCAGACCCACCCGCTGATCGATCCAGTCTGAGAGCTTCTCATCATCACTGACGTCGAGTTGCGCCAGCAGCTGATGAAAACGCTGACGCAGCGCCTGCAACTGCTGCCCATCGGCAGCAGACGCAACCGGTGCTTCAACCTGATTCAGCTTCGACAGCTGGTAGCAGTAAACCATCACCGCCTGACCGAGATTCAGCGAGGGATAGTCATTTGCCATCGGAATGCCGGTCAGCAGGTCGACCTGCTCCAGCTCCTCATTTGTCAGCCCGCTATCTTCACGTCCAAACACCAGCGCCATACTATTGACCCACTGGCGCTTCTCCAGCAGTTGCGTTTCAACCTGCTCCGGTGTGGCGTAGTAGCGAAACTTTGCCCGGCTGCGTGCGGTAGTCGCGACCGAGAAATCGATATCCGCTAACGCGTCGGACAGCGTGGCAAAGGTCTGAACGTTATCGAGGATTTCGCCAGCACCATGGGCCACCCGACGTGCAGCGGGATCCTGCCAGGCGTCGCTGGCCACAATGCGAAGCTGGCTGAATCCCATGGTTTTCATGGCACGCGCCGCAGCGCCGATATTTTCTGGCCGCGCGGGCGAGACGAGAATCAGGGGAAAAAGCATATTTATTCCGTTGGTCCATTTACATAACGCCATATTAACATGGCTGTTAATGATTCAGGCGCCAGAAGCTAATAAGAAAATCGTGAGTTAGCGATGTTAAAACCGGATAAAACTCATGGCCTGAACTTTTTTATCACTGAAACCACCCTTATTAAAGAAAACATTATTAATTCATTTAAATTCAATTAGATGCAATGTGATTTCTGGTGGGTTTCATTTTGGCCATCCCGCAGTAAAAATGTAACGGAAATGATGCTTTTTGTGAGCTAAACAGGCAATCTGCGAGAAGTTTTTCACAAAAGTGTTAACGTGCTACAATTGCATTTGATATAAGTCAACGAAGCGTTGTTTTTATGCTTATCGGTTGTAGTTGGTGCTGTTAGGTTGCTGTTAATACAGTTAGGATATGCGCCATAATCATTAACGCCCGGGGCATGCAATTTTCATCCTGACTGGCTGAGCTAATACTGTTGTTGACGTTGATAGATGGCTTATCAAAATATGATTTCGTACAACGGTTCTGCGCGGCCCACTGCTCTCGATGATGGAGAACGCCATACCGCTGTACGCCCTGTTTTCAATTTGTTGGCAAATTTAGGTAGCTAAACATGCAGACCCCGCACATTCTTATCGTTGAAGACGAACTGGTCACGCGTAATACCCTCAAGAGTATTTTTGAGGCGGAAGGTTATGTGGTGTATGAGGCGACGGATGGTGCTGAAATGCATCAGGTGCTGACCGACAATGACGTTAACCTGGTCATCATGGACATCAACCTGCCCGGTAAAAACGGCCTGTTGCTGGCCCGTGAACTGCGTGAGCAGGCCAATGTCGCCTTGATGTTCCTGACCGGCCGTGACAACGAAGTCGATAAAATTCTTGGTCTGGAAATTGGCGCCGATGACTACATCACCAAACCGTTTAATCCGCGTGAGCTGACCATTCGTGCCCGTAACCTGCTGTCGCGCACCATGAATCTGGCGATGCCAGGCGAAGAGCGTCGTCAGGTAGAAAGCTACAAATTCAATGGCTGGGAGCTGGATATTAATAGCCGCTCACTGATCAATCCCAACGGCGAGCATTACAAACTGCCACGCAGTGAGTTCCGCGCGATGCTGCACTTCTGCGAAAACCCTGGCAAAATTCAGACTCGTGCCGATCTGCTGAAGAAAATGACCGGCCGCGAACTCAAGCCACACGATCGCACCGTCGATGTCACCATCCGTCGTATCCGTAAGCATTTCGAATCCACGCCGGACACGCCAGAGATCATCGCCACCATTCATGGTGAAGGTTATCGCTTCTGCGGCGACCTGCACGAGTAAACGGTGTCCAGGTGCAGCCAATAAAAAAACGCCCCTGCGGGCGTTTTTTTTGTGCTCAGTACAATGGCATTATCAGTGCCACGGCATAATCGGCACGGCGCTGAGCGCATTTTTTGGTGAACCATCGACCACTTTATCGGAGTAGGTCAGGTAAACCAGAGCGTTGCGCTTTTTGTCGAAGAAGCGTACAACCTGCAGCTTTTTGAAGATTAAAGAGGTGCGCTGGCGGAATACTACTTCACCCTCCGCTTTGCCCTGCGCAATTTTATCACTCAGTTCGACCGGACCCACCTGCTGACAGGAAATCGCGGCATCAGAGGTATCTTCTGCCAGACCCAGTCCGCCTTTAATACCCCCGGTTTTTGCCCTGCTGATATAACAGGTTACATTTTTAACGTCCGGGTCATCGAAAGCTTCAACGACAATCTTGTGGTCAGGCCCGAATATCTTGAACACCGTATCAACAGAGCCAATCTGTTCGGCAAACAGCGGGCTGGAAAAGGTCAGCGTGGTCAGCGCAGCGATCATTAGTCGGGATATTGTCATGGAGTTACCATTGCAAATTGAATAGATGAGAATGTAATGTACTGTTAATCGAATCAATGACCAAACCAAAACGGGGTTTAGCCCGTACTGATTTAGCACAACCATCCCCGAGAAACGGCCCACGTCTTTTGAGCAATGAGTGCTAATATTCTTCGAATGCTTTTAGCTGTACCACCAGAGTATGAGGATGTTTTATGGACCAAGCCGGTATCATTCGCGATTTGCTTGTCTGGCTGGAGAGCCATCTGGATCAACCCCTTTCACTGGACAACGTTGCCCAGAAAGCCGGTTACTCTAAATGGCATTTACAGAGGATGTTCAAAGACGTGACCGGACACGCAATCGGCGCCTATATCCGTGCCCGTCGTCTTTCTAAGGCAGCCGTGGCGTTGCGTCTGACCAGCCGCCCGATCCTGGACATCGCACTTCAGTATCGTTTTGATTCGCAACAGACTTTTACTCGCGCATTCAAGAAACAGTTTGCTCAGACACCGGCCTGGTATCGTCGCTCTTCCGAATGGAACTCGTTCGGTATCCGTCCCCCGATTCGCCTGGACGATGAGACGCAGCCGGAACCGGCTTTCGTTACCCTGCCGGAAACGGTGCTGGTGGGACAAACCCAGAACTACACCTGTATTCTGGAGCAGATTTCCAGCTACCGCGACGAAATGCGAATGCACTTCTGGAAGCAGTTCCTGCTGGAAACGGACACGATTCCGCCGGTACTGTATGGCCTGCATCAGGTGCGTGCCAGCCAGGACAAAGATGATGAGCAGGAGATTCTCTACACTACGGCGGTGCCTGCTGACAGCGCGGTGAACCTCCATTCTGGCCAGAAGGTTATTCTGGAAGCGGGCGACTATGTACAGTTCACCTTTAACGGTCCGCGCGTCAATCTGCAGGAATTTATCCTGCTGCTCTACGGCACCTGTATGCCGACGCTGGGGCTGACCCGTCGTGAGGGACAGGATATCGAACGCTTTTATACCCATGGCGGTAAAAAGCGCAGTGAGCCACCGACTGAAATCCGTTGCGAATATCTGATTCCGATTCGCCGCCAGCAGGCCGAAGCCAGCTAAGTTTAAGGCTGTCGTCATCGCGACGGCAGCCTTAACGCAATCAGCGCTGCAGCTCGTCGAGCGCAGGCGCATCCAGATGAGATATATCCCCCGCCGTCTCCACAATCCAGCCTTCTGCCAGCCAGGCGCTCTGCTGATAATCCACCCGTGAAATCGAACAGTTGCGCAGACGCAGGCGACGTTCCGCATAGGCAGGCAGACCGAGAATCGTACTGACCAGCGACCCCAGCGCCATACCGTGGCTGACCAGCAGCGGACGGCTTCCGGCAGGCAGATCGAGACAGGCATTCAGCGCGGCGTGCATGCGCGTCGCCATCTCCGTCATGGACTCCCCTTCAGGGATACGGCCGCCTTCGGTACCGTTGACCAGCGCAGCGCGCCACTGTTCTTCTTCAGCGGTTAAGCCATCCAGCGGGCGCTTTTCCAGCACACCCATATTCAGCTCGCGCAACCGCTCATCAAGCGTCACTGAGCAACCACAGGCATCCGCAATAATCTCGGCGGTGCGGCGTGTGCGCCCCAGATCGCTGGCAATAATATGCGTGATGCCCAGATGCTTCACGCGCTCACCCACCTGCCAGGCTTGTTGCTCACCTTTTTCCGTCAGCGGACTGTCGGACTGACCCTGAATGCGGCGTTCCGCATTCCATACCGTTTCACCGTGACGAACAAGATAGACCTGTAACATGTTAGTTTCCGTTATACTGCGACAAAAATCGCTTTAGACACTGTCCCATCAGGCGTCCTTGTTGCAGGCATTCCGGACACAGACAGCGCGATGGGCCAGGCACTTAATCACCTGAGGGTTCAATCAATTATGTACCATGTTGTCGCAGCCACAACCAACCCAGCGAAGATTAACGCGATTGCTCAGGCTTTCAACGACGTTTTCGGCGAGGGATCCTGCCATATTGAAGGGGTCCAGGTCGATAGCGGCGTTGCAGCACAACCGTTAACCCATCTCGAAACGCGAACTGGTGCACGTCAGCGCGTGATGAATGCCCGCCAGGTCCGGCCTGAAGCGGCGTTCTGGGTGGCAATTGAGGCGGGCATCGAAGATGACAGCGCGTTTGCCTGGATGGTGGTGGAAAATCAGAAGCAGCGCGGCGAATCGCGATCGGCCAGTTTTACCCTGCCGCCGGTGGTGCTGGCAGGTTTGCGTGAAGGCCGCGAACTCGGCGAAGAGATGGCGCGGTTAACCGGCATCGATAATATCAAACACAAGGGTGGCGCAATCGGGGCGTTCACGAACGGCCTGCTCAGCCGCTCCAGTGTCTATCATCAGGCACTGATTCTGGCGCTCTGCCCGTTCGTCCATCCGCTCTATCAGCAGTAATCAGGCGCGTCTAAGACGCGCTTCCAGCCAGCGTTTTAGCTCCGGCGGCGCCTCTTTCAGGCTATTAGACCCACGGGTAATCGTCGCGATGCCGACGCCGAGCTCATTTTTCAGCTCGCGCTGGCTCATCTCGCCATTCATTAACTCTTCGATAATCCGCAGACGGGTGCCGAACGCTTCCCGTTCATCGGGCGTCATCATCAGTTGCATCAGGGGCAGTGCATGGCCATCAGCAAAGGCCTGCTGCATCAGCACGACAAACCGCTGCCAGCTATCTTCTGCCGGATGCGCATCGGTAGAGGGGGAATCAGAATGGGTCATGAAGAGGCTTCCGTACTCACTAAAGAGTACGGAAGCTTAGCACAGCTAGTAACGGCGATTCCACTCAGCATCTGACAGGATCTTGTCAGGCTTGCCCATGAAGTGACGATAGTAGGCGTCATACGCCAGCACACTCTTCACGTAGCCGCGCGTTTCAGAGAACGGAATGGTCTCAATAAACGCCACCGCGTCGAGATTGCCCGCACTGGTTTTCAGCCAGCTTCGCACCCGGCCGGGACCGGCATTGTAGGCCGCAGAGGAGAAAATCCGGTTCTGGTTAAACTGCTGATAGACATATTCCAGATACTGGGTGCCGATCTGGATATTGGTTTCCGGATCAAGCAGCTGGCTGGTGTTGCTGTAGCCCGGAATGTTGTACATCTTCACGGTATGCGCCGCCGTGGCAGGCATAATCTGCATCAGACCACTGGCACCGACCGGCGAACGCGCTTTCGGGTTCCAGGCGCTCTCCTGACGCGAAATAGCCATCGCATAGCTTGGCGGGATCTGCTTCACCTCGGTGTTGCGCTCATAGACGCTCTGCCACGCCAGCGGGAAACGCTCTTTCAGGCTGTCCCACATTTTGGCGGTGATAGTCGCCTGCACGCTGAGATCCCACCAGTCCTGCTCATTGGCGTAACGCGCCAGCATCTGCTGCTGCGTGTGCGTACGGCTGCCGATCAGATTGCTCCATTCGCTTCGTGCCAGGTTATCCAGCCCCCAGTACATCAGCTCGCGGACGCGGGCCAGTTCCGGTCCCTGGGTGGTGGCGCTGTCAGGCTTCGGTGCTTCATCAATCTGCAACGGGTAGTCAACGCCGAGCCGCTGGGCCGCCACCATCGGATAGAAGCCGCGCTCCTTCATCAGCTTGCGCAGGATCTCTTCGGCTTCCTCTTTACGATCTTTCTCAAACAGCAGATCGGCCTGCCAGTATTGCCACTCATCTTTCTCTTTGGCTTCCAGCGGCAGACGGGCGATCCAGGTGTTCAGGCCGCGTCGGTCATGCTGAGAGAGTGCCAGTCGTACCCGGCGTTCCACCAGCGCGGTAGACTCGCTGTTCATCACTACCGCATCGCGCCAGCGTGCCTGTTCAGACGTGAGATCGCTGCCCATCATGCGCCAGACTACAATCTCCTTCAGCGCCTGCTCATCTTCCGGCCCCATCTTCTGCGCCCGGACCAGAATCGGAATCAGGCTGCGGGCATTTTCCATGTCCTGCCGCGCCACACGCGTAAAGGCGTAAATCGTAGCCTGGCGGGTAAAGTCGGTTGGCCCGACTGCGCTGGCGAACGAGCTGACCGTTAACGGGTCCTGCTGCAGGGTCTGTATCGCGTCAGACATGGTCTGATAATCGGCAGGCAGCGTCTTCGCCAGATAGCTCACCAGACTGTCGTTACCGGCTTTCATCGCCAGCCGGATACGTTCCAGGATAGTAATAGGCGAAATCTGACCGGACGCCTGCCAGACCGAGAAGAGCTTATCGCAGTCCGCAGGCAGCGCCGTGCCGCGAAGCCAGATCTGCTTCGCGCCGTCAAACGCGGCCTGCTGCTGACCGGTGGCCCATTTGGCGTAATACCAGTTGCAGCGCGCCTGCACCGGCTTGGGTTCGGTCGGGCTGAAGTTCAGCACGCCCTGCCAGTCCTGTCGGTAAGCCAGCACATTGATAAAGCGGGTGCTGAGCGATCGCGCTGGAGGCAACGTCGGATACTGGCGAATAAAGTTCTGCACCGCCAGGGTGGTTTCCTGATCGAGATCCTGAGCCAGCAGGCGATATTGCAGATAAGGATAGAGCGGATAGTCCTGTAGCGTAGGCAACAGCTGATCCACAGTGGCCATCTGGTTACTGTCCCAGGCCTGTTTAATTTGTTGATAACGTTGCCGTTGTTGATCAAGCGAATCGGCCCATGCGCTGCTGACCGTTCCGGCCAGGCAGATCCCTATCATCCAGTTACGCCACTTCACCACGTAAATCTCCTCTGTTGCTGGGGCCGGCGAGTTGCCAGACAGTCTTCATGCTAACCAGGCCACCGGACTCTTGCCATGTTCTTCACAAAATTTACGCACACAGACATTAAACGCACCGTCATCGCTCAGCGCACGCGCTGTGGTTGTGCAAATTATCATCAGAAAATCTTATCACCGAACCTATTAAACTGTTGAATCATCGCGTTAAAAAAGTGGCACAGCCTTTGCTCTGTTGAATTCCATCTTGTATACCAGATGGAATTCTTACTATGACTTCAACCATCGGCCTGACGCTTACCGCCTGGCAGCAGCGTTATCAGCAGGCTCCGCAACAGATTAGCGCGCTGCTGAGCGCACACCTGGCGGCTCTCGACACCCGTGATAATGCCTGGATCTATTTGACGACACCGGAACAGTTAGCGGCTCAGATTGAACCGCTGCTGGCGGACTACCAGCGTGATCCCGGCTCGCTGCCGCTGTTTGGTGTCCCTTTCGCCGTTAAAGACAACATCGATGTGGCAGGCTGGCCGACCAGTGCCGCCTGCCCCGCCTTTACCTATACCGCCAGCGAAGATGCGGTTGCCGTCGCCCGGCTGAAAGCCGCTGGCGCAGTCGTCATCGGCAAAACCAACCTCGATCAGTTCGCGACCGGCCTGGTCGGTACCCGCTCACCGTTTGGCGCGGTCAGTAATACCTTTGACGCTGATTACGTCAGTGGCGGCTCCAGCTCCGGCTCGGCGTCAGTGCTGGCGCGCGGGCTGGTCGCCTTTTCACTCGGCACCGATACCGCCGGTTCGGGCCGCGTTCCGGCGGGCTTTAATAATATTGTCGGCCTGAAGCCGACCAAGGGCTGGTTCTCTGCACGCGGCGTAGTGCCCGCCTGTCGCCTCAACGACACAATTTCGGTGTTTGCGCTGACGGCAGAAGATGCGTTTAGCGTCGCCAGCATCATAGGTGGCTACGATGCCGGTGACGCCTATTCGCGCATCAATCCGCGCACGGCTCCAGCCAGCCTGCCGGTTCATCCCCATTTTGCTGTACCTTTGAACCCGGAGTTTTTTGATGATGCTGCCGCCGAAGCCGCCTGGGATCAGGCTCTGGAAGCGTTGCAGGCGGGTGGCGTGACGCTGCACCCTATCGACTTCACCCCGTTCCGAAAACTGGCTGAACAGCTCTATTACGGCGCCTGGGTCGCCGAACGCACCGCGGCGGTAGGCGGAATGCTTGATCGCCCGGCGGAGATGGACCCGGTGGTACATGAGATCGTCGCCAGCGGCCTGAAATACAGCGCGGTCGATGCCTATAAAGCCGAGTATCTGCGCGCCGGGCTGACGCGCCAGATTCAGGAGACGCTGGCAAAGTTTGATGCGCTGGTGGTGCCGACCTCGCCCACCATCCATACCCTGGAGGAGATGAAGCAGGAGCCGATTCACTTCAACTCGCAGTTCGGCACCTATACCAACTTCACGAATCTCGCCGACCTCTCTGCCCTGGCGCTGCCCGCGCCGTTCCGCAACGACGATCTCCCGGCAGGCATCACGCTGATTGCACCCGCCTGGCACGATCGCGCGCTGGCGGAATTTGGCATTCGCTGGCAGCAGCAGCTCGCCCTGCCGCTGGGCGCGACCGGCCAGCCATGCCCGACCCGGCGCGCCACGCTGCCCGCTTCACCCGACCACGTCCGGCTGGCGGTAGTGGGCGCGCATCTCACCGGCATGCCGCTTAATTTCCAGCTCACCGAACGCAATGCCGTCTGGGTGGAAGAGACGAAGACCGCGCCACACTATCGCCTGTTCGCCCTGCTGGAGGGCGCGATCAAAAAACCGGGCCTGATGCGTGACGAACAGGGTGCGGCGATTACCGTGGAGCTGTGGGATATCCCGCTGGCCCGTTTCGGCGAGTTTGTGGCAGAGATTCCCGCCCCGCTGGGCATCGGCAGCCTGACACTGGCCGATGGCCGCGTTGTTAAAGGCTTTATCTGCGAAGGCTCAGCGCTGAAAACCGCGCTGGAAATCACTGAGACGGGCGGCTGGCGCAACTGGCTGGCATCACAGGGGAGTCACTGATCATGTTCACTACCGTACTGATTGCCAACCGCGGCGAAATTGCCTGTCGCGCCATTCGGACCCTGAAGCGCCTCGGCGTGAAAAGCGTCGCGGTCTATTCAGACGCTGACCGCAACGCGCAACACGTTAAGCAGGCGGATATCGCCATCGCGCTGGGCGGCGAGAAAGCCAGCGACAGCTATCTGCGCATCGACAAAATTCTGGCAGCGGCTCAGCAGAGCGGCGCGCAGGCGATCTGGCCCGGCTACGGATTTCTTTCCGAAAGCCAGCCGTTTGCAGAAGCCTGCGACGCGGCGGGCATCGCCTTTGTCGGCCCCACCGCACAGCAGATTGGTGAGTTCGGCCTTAAGCACCGCGCCCGTGAACTGGCAGCCAGCGCGGGTGTCCCGATGACGCCAGGCACACCACTGCTTGCCTCGCTGGAAGAGGCGCTGCAGGCAGCCGATAAGATTGGCTATCCGGTAATGCTGAAAAGCACGGCGGGGGGTGGCGGCATTGGCCTGACGCGCTGCGCCGATGCCGGTGCGCTCGCCAGCGCGTGGGAGAGCGTGCGCCGTCTTGGCAAGCAGTTCTTCAGTGATGCAGGCGTGTTTCTGGAGCGCTGTATCGATCGCGCCCGCCACGTTGAAGTGCAGATTTTTGGTGATGGCAAAGGCAAAGTGGTGGCGCTGGGCGAACGCGACTGCTCACTGCAGCGCCGCAATCAGAAGGTGGTGGAAGAGACGCCTGCGCCCGGCCTGTTGCAGGCGACGCGTGACGCCCTGCTCGCCTCGGCGGTTCGGCTCGGCGAACGGGTCAACTACCGCAGCGCAGGCACCGTTGAGTATATCTACGACGTCAGCCAGCAGGCCTTTTACTTTCTTGAAGTGAACACCCGTCTGCAGGTGGAGCATCCGGTCACCGAATGCGTCACCGGACTCGATCTGGTGGAGTGCATGTTGCAGGTGGCGGCGGGCGATGCGGTGGACTGGTCACGTCTGCAGCAGGCTCCGCAGGGTGCGGCCATTGAAGTGCGGCTCTACGCGGAAGATCCGCTGAAGAACTTTCAGCCCAGCCCCGGCCGGTTAACGGGTGTTAGCTTCCCGGACGGTGTACGTGTCGACAGCGGCATAGAGACCGGCAGCGAGGTCTCAAGCTTCTACGACCCGATGATCGCCAAGCTGATTGTGCATGCCGGCACCCGCGATGCGGCGCTGGAAAAACTTCATCATGCGCTGGATGCGACTCAGCTGCATGGCATTGCCACTAACCTCGACTATCTGCGCCAGATTACCAGCAGTGATGCCTTTCGCAGCGGCAACGTCTGGACGCGCTATCTTGACAGCGTCGTCCCTGCCGCCTCCGTGGTGGAAGTGCTGCAACCCGGCACTTTCAGTTCGGTTCAGGACTACCCGGGCCGCCTCGGCTACTGGGATATCGGCGTGCCGCCTTCCGGCCCGATGGATGACTTCGCGTTCCGGCTGGCTAACCGCATCGTCGGTAACCATGAGGCGGCCGCAGGCCTGGAGTTCACCTTGCAGGGGCCGACGCTGCGTTTCCACTGTGATGCTATTCTGGCGCTGACCGGTGCGGACTGCGACGCCCGGCTTGATGGCGAACCGGTCAGCACATGGCAGCCGCTGACGGTGAAAGCGGGACAGACCCTGGCGCTGGGACGCGCCCGGCACGGCTGCCGCAGCTATCTGGCGGTGCGCAACGGCTTCGACGTGCCGGAATACCTGGGCAGCCGCAGCACTTTTTCACTGGGACAGTTTGGCGGTCACGCCGGACGCACCCTGCGGGTGGCCGATATGCTGGCGATCTCCCGGCCTGAAAGGGTAGCCTGCACCACGCCGGCCCCGGTCAGCGACCCGCAGCCGCTCGATGCGGCGCTGATTCCCCACTACGGCACCGAATGGCGCATCGGCGTGCTTTATGGCCCGCACGGCGCGCCGGACTTCTTCACCCAGGCCGCCATCGACGCGTTCTTTGCCAGCGACTGGCAGGTACATTACAACTCCAACCGCCTCGGCGTGCGGCTGGTGGGTCCAAAACCGACCTGGACCCGCGCCAACGGTGGCGAAGCGGGCCTGCATCCCTCCAACGTTCACGACTGTGAATATGCCATCGGCGCGGTCAATTTTACCGGCGACTTCCCGGTGATCCTGACGCACGACGGCCCGAGCCTCGGCGGCTTTGTCTGTCCGGTGACCATCGCCAAAGCCGAGCTGTGGAAAGTCGGCCAGGTCAAACCTGGCGACACCATCCGCTTCCACCCGATTACTGCCGACGATGCGCTGGCGCGTGAAAAAGCGCAGATGCACCTGATCGAAACCCTGCGACCGGAACATCCGCCAACCTTTGCCATGCCATCGCTGGCCGAAACCGCCCACGGCTCCGCCACAATTCTGGCCGCCATTGAGGCCACCGGCAGCACGCCAAAAGTGGTCTATCGCCAGGCGGGCGACAAATATGTGCTGATTGAGTATGGCGACAACGTGTTGGATCTGGCGCTGCGTCTGCGCGTGCACCTGCTGATGAATGCGCTGACGGCGCAGGCGGAGCCAGGCGTGGAGGAGCTGTCGCCGGGCGTGCGCTCACTGCAGGTGCGCTACGACAGCCGCATCATTCATCAGTCCGCCCTGATGTCGCTGCTGCTGGCGCTGGAGGCGACGCTGGGCGATGTCAGCACGCTGAAAGTCCCGTCGCGCGTGGTGTGGATGCCGATGGCGTTTGAAGACAGCGCCACGCTGGGTGCGGTCAGCCGCTACCAGGAGACGGTGCGTACCAGCGCGCCCTGGCTGCCGAACAACGTGGACTTTATCCAGCGTATTAATGGCTTAAGCAGCCGCGAGGAGGTACGAGACACCCTGTTCGACGCCAGCTATCTGGTGCTGGGGCTGGGCGATGTCTATCTCGGCGCGCCCTGCGCCGTACCGATCGATCCGCGCCATCGCCTGCTGAGTTCCAAATACAGTCCGGCCCGCACCTTTACTGCCGAAGGCACCGTCGGCATCGGCGGCATGTACATGTGCATCTACGGCATGGATTCGCCCGGCGGCTATCAGCTGGTGGGCCGCACGCTGCCCATCTGGAACACTTTCCTGAAAAATCCGCAGTTCGCGGCTGATGCGCCGTGGCTGCTGCGCTTCTTCGATCAGGTGCGCTTCTATCCGGTGAGTGAAACCGAGCTGAACCAGCTGCGCGAAGATTTCCGCGAAGGCCGCGCCAGCCTGCGTATTGAAGAAACGCAGTTTGATTTTGCCGCCCACCAGCAGTTCCTCGCCGACCACGCGGCTGATATTGCGGCGTTTCGCGAGCGCCAGACCACCGCCTTTGAACAGGAAGTGCAGCTCTGGGCGCAGGAAGAACAGAACGCCCCAGCGGCGGATGAGGTGCCTGACAGCGTCGCCGACGAGGATGAAGGCGGGCTGGCGGTGCAGGCCGATCTCAATGGCAACATCTGGAAAGTGCTGGTACAGCCGGGCGACGAGGTCAGCCCCGGACAGACGCTGATTATCGTCGAGGCGATGAAGATGGAGCTGGCGATTGTCGCGCCGCAGGCCGGTCGGGTGACGCGTATCGCCTGTCAGGCGGGCCGTCCGGTCAGTCCTGGCGATGCCCTGCTGTGGCTGGAATAAGGAGCGCCGATGACAAACCAACCCCAATCCCCAAAAGCGCGCCCGGAAGCGCTGGCTGAACGGGTCTATCAGGCGCTGAAGGCCGATATTTTCGCCTTTCGCCTGATGCCTGGCGATCGCTTCAGCGAAAGCGAAATCGCCGGACGGATGGCGGTCAGCCGCACGCCGGTACGCCAGGCGCTGTTCCGGCTGGAGCGCGAAGGCTTTGTCGACGTGTGGTTCCGCAGCGGCTGGCAGATTAAAAACTTCGATTTCGCCTGGTTCGAATCGCTGTATGACCTGCGCACCGTGCTGGAGTGCGAGGCGGTAAAACGCCTTTGCGCCCTGCCCGCGCCACAGTGTGCCGCGCTGTTACACGAACTCAACCAGTTCTGGTGTGAAGCGGAGGCGCTCACCGAGGGCCTGGTGGTGTCGCAGCATGACGAAGCGTTTCACATGACGCTGGTCGCGGCCGCGGGCAACCCGGAGATGGCGCGCATTCACGCCGAACTCACCGAGAAGATCCGCATTATCCGTCGGCTCGACTTCACCCGCGACGACCGTATCTGTGCGACCTATCAGGAACATGCTCAGATTTTACAGGCGATTTTTCAGCAGCAGACCGGCGAGGCGCAACACATCCTGACCGATCACATCGCCGTCAGTAAGGCGGAGGTCAGGAAGATCACCCTGCACCGCCTCCAGCAGGCCCGGCTCCAGCTCACCGAATAACATAACAACCACTCAGGGGTTTAAATGATGAAAAGACGTTCGTTGCTCAAAGCTTTCGCCCTCTCCGCTACCGTTGTCAGTATGGGGTTTGCCTGGAGTGCGCAGGCGGCTGATACCATTAAAGTGGGGATCATGCATTCGCTCTCCGGCACCATGGCGATTTCTGAAACGCCGCTGAAAGATGTGGCGCTGATGACTATTGATGAGATCAACGCCAAAGGGGGTGTGCTGGGGAAAAAGCTGGAGCCAGTGGTGGTCGATCCCGCCTCTAACTGGCCGCTGTTTGCCGAGAAAGCGCGGCAGCTGCTGACCCAGGATAAAGCGGCGGTGGTATTTGGCTGCTGGACCTCGGTGTCACGCAAATCCGTGCTGCCGGTGTTTGAGGAGCTGAACGGCCTGCTGTTCTATCCGGTGCAGTATGAAGGGGAAGAGATGTCACCCAACGTCTTCTACACCGGCGCTGCGCCTAACCAGCAGGCGATTCCGGCAGTGGAATACCTGATGAGCGAAGATGGCGGCAGCGCCAAACGCTTCTTCCTGCTGGGCACCGACTACGTCTATCCGCGCACCACCAACAAGATCCTGCGTGCCTTCCTGCACAGCAAAGGCGTAGCGGATAAAGATATCGAAGAGGTCTACACGCCGTTTGGTTACAGCGACTATCAGACCATTGTCTCCAACATCAAAAAATTCGCGACAGGCGGTAAAACCGCGGTAGTTTCGACCATCAACGGCGACTCCAATGTGCCGTTCTACAAAGAGCTGGCGAACCAGGGCATCAAAGCCACTGACATTCCGGTGGTCGCCTTCTCGGTGGGCGAAGAGGAGCTGCGCGGCATCGACACCAAACCCCTGGTGGGTCAGTTAGCGGCCTGGAACTATTTCGAGTCGATCGATAATCCGACCAACGCGAAATTCGTCGCCGATTACCGCGCTTACGCCAAAGCACACAACCTGCCGAACGCCGCCACCGTTGTCACCAACGACCCGATGGAAGCGACCTATGTCGGCATCCATATGTGGGCGCAGGCGGTGGAAAAAGCGGGCACGACGGACGCAGACAAAGTACGAGCGGCGATGGCCGGTCAGACCTTCAACGCGCCGGATGGCTTTACCCTGACCATGGACCAGACCAACCATCATCTGCATAAACCGGTCATGATTGGTGAAGTGGAAGAGAACGGCCAGTTCAGCGTGGTGTGGCAGACAGATAAGCCAGTTCGTGCGCAGCCGTGGAGCCCGTACATTGCTGGTAACGACAAGAAGCCCGATCACCCGGTGAAGACCGCGCAGTAATCGCACGTTGCTGATGACACAGCGTCACCCGCTGTGAAGCGGCAGCACGGCAGCGCTCTTCAGGCTGCCGTGCTGACCTCCCCAAACGAGGCTCCTTTTATGAATTTATGTCGCTGCTTTTTCAGCCTGCTCCTGCTGCTGCCGCTGTTTGCCAGCGCCGGATCGGCGGCAGACTTTGCCGCCGCCAGCCGCAGCCAGCAGGCCACGCTGCTGCAACAGTGGGCCGCCGCGCCGGACAGTCATCGGCTGCCGCTGCTGGAAGCACTGAATGCCGAAACCGTGGTCATCGACAAGAAAAAACAGCCGTTCAGCCAGCAGGGTTCGACGCTGCAGCCGCTGGATACGGTGGCAAAACCCACGGGTAACCTGAAAAAGCTTTTTATGAACAATCGCCTGCGCGTGCTGGTTAATAACGCGCTGGCCGCCCACCAGCTGGTGAGCAGTGATGCCACCCTGCGTCTGCGCGCGGCGCAGCAGCTGCAAAATGAGGGTGCCGCCGACCAGTTGCCGCTGCTTGAACAGCGTCTGGCCGCCGAGCAGGATAGCCGCGTTCACGCCGCATTAGCGCTGGCGCTGGCGAATCTGCAACTGGCGGATGGCGAGCCGATGGTGCGCCTGCGGGCGGTGAAACTGCTGGGCGAGTCCAGCGATCCCAATACGCAGGCCAGCCTGCAACGCCTGACTCAGCCTGCGAATGAGCCGGACGCCACTGTGCGTGCGGCAGCGGCGGAGAGCCTGCAGCAGATTCAGAAGCGGCTGATGTGGGGCGATCTGCTGGGGCAGGCGTTTAGCGGCCTGTCCCTGGGCTCCATCCTGCTGCTGGCCGCACTGGGCCTGGCGATCACCTATGGTCTGCTGGGGGTGATCAACATGGCGCACGGTGAAATGCTGATGCTGGGCGCGTACGCCACCTGGTGGGTACAGAGCCAGTTTCAGCAGTTTGCACCGGACTATTTAGCCTGGTATCCACTGCTGGCGCTGCCAGTCGCCTTTATGGTCACCGCCGCCATCGGCATGGCGCTGGAACGCACCATCATCCGCCATCTCTATGGCCGTCCGCTGGAGACGCTGCTTGCCACATGGGGAATCAGCCTGATGCTGATCCAGCTGGTGCGGGTGCTGTTCGGGGCGCAAAACCTGGAGGTGGCGAATCCGTCGTGGCTCTCCGGAGGTTTACAGCTATTGCCCAATCTGGTGCTGCCGTGGAACCGCATCGCGGTAATCCTGTTTGTGGTGTTTGTGCTGGCGCTTACCTGGCTGCTACTCAACCGGACCCGCCTTGGCATGAATGTGCGCGCCGTGACCCAGAACCGCGCCATGGCGGAGTGCTGCGGCGTGCCAACCGGGCGCGTGGATATGCTGGCGTTTGGCCTCGGCTCGGGGATTGCCGGGCTGGGCGGCGTGGCGCTGTCGCAACTGGGTAACGTCGGGCCCGAGCTGGGCCAGGGCTACATCATCGACTCTTTCCTGGTGGTGGTGCTGGGAGGTGTCGGCCAGCTAGCGGGCACCGTCGTTGCTGCATTCAGCCTGGGCATTCTGAACAAAGTGCTGGAGCCGCAGATTGGCGCGGTGCTGGGTAAGATCCTGATACTGGTGATTATTGTGCTGTTTATTCAGAAACGTCCGCAGGGACTGTTTGCGGTAAAAGGAAGGGTGACTGACTGATGACGCAACCCATTACGCTTCGTGTGGCGCGCACCGCACCGCGCCTGACGATCAGCATCGGCCTGGCGATCACCCTGGCGTTACTGGTGATGCCGTTTCTGGCGCTGCTGCCCGCCACACATCCGCTGGCGATCTCCACTTATACCCTGACGCTGGTCGGCAAAATCCTCTGCTATGCGGTGGTCGCGGTAGCGCTGGATCTGGTGTGGGGCTACGCCGGACTGCTGTCGCTGGGCCATGGCCTGTTCTTTGCTCTCGGCGGCTACGCCATGGGCATGTACCTGATGCGCCAGGCCGCCGGTGAGGGTTTACCCGCCTTTATGTCCTTTCTCTCCTGGCGTGAGCTGCCCTGGTTCTGGACCGGCACCGAATATTTCGCCTGGGCGCTCTGCCTGAGTATGCTGGTGCCGGGCCTGCTGGCGCTGGTGTTTGGCTTCTTCGCCTTTCGCTCGAAGATCAAAGGCGTCTACTTCTCCATCATGACCCAGGCGCTGACCTATGCCGGGATGCTGCTGTTCTTCCGCAACGAAACCGGGTTTGGCGGCAACAATGGCTTCACCGGCTTTACTACCCTGCTCGGCTTTTCGGTGACCGCGACCGGCACCCGTATCGGGCTGTTTATCGCCACGGTACTGCTGTTGCTGCTGAGCCTGGTGATCGGCTTCGCCCTGGCGCGCAGCAAGTTTGGTCGGGTGCTGACCGCGGTGCGGGATGCCGAAAACCGCCTGATGTTCTGTGGGTACGACCCGCGCGGCTTCAAGCTGTTTGTCTGGACGCTCTCCGCCGTGCTATGCGGCCTGGCCGGGGCGCTCTATGTGCCGCAGGTGGGCATTATCAATCCGGGCGAGATGTCACCGGCTAACTCGATTGAAGCGGCGATCTGGGTGGCGCTGGGCGGACGCGGCACGCTGATTGGCCCGCTGCTGGGCGCGGCGATTGTGAACGGCGCACGCAGCTTCTTCACCGTTGCCTTCCCCGAATACTGGCTCTTTTTCCTGGGACTGATGTTCATCCTGGTCACGCTGTTTCTGCCGCACGGCGTCATTGGCCTGCTGCGCCGGAGGAATAAATGAGTGATGCCCTGTTTACCCAACCCCAGCGGGCGGATCGCCACCGGGAGCAGCGCGATCCGGTGCTGCAACTGGAGAAGATCAGCGTGTCGTTTGACGGCTTCCGAGCGCTGACCGATCTTTCGCTGCAGATCGGCGTCGGTGAACTGCGCTGCGTGATCGGCCCCAACGGCGCGGGCAAAACCACGCTGATGGATGTGATCACCGGCAAAACGCGTCCTGACGCTGGCCGGGTGATCTACGACCAGGACAGCGATCTGATCCGTCTTTCACCGGTAGAGATCGCCCGCGCTGGAATTGGCCGTAAGTTTCAGAAGCCCACGGTGTTTGAGGCATTAACCGTGTCCGAAAATCTGGAAATCGCGCTCAAAGCCGATAAATCGGTCTGGGCCTGCCTGCGCGCCCGTCTCAGCAGCGAACAGTGCGATCGGATTGATGAAGTACTGAAGCTGCTGCGACTGGGCGGCGAACGACAGCGTCGCGCAGGCCTGTTATCGCACGGCCAGAAGCAGTTTCTGGAGATTGGCATGCTGCTGGTGCAGGAGCCGCATCTGCTGCTGCTGGATGAACCGGCGGCAGGCATGACCGACGCAGAGACGGACTATACCGCCGAGCTGTTCCGCAGCCTGGCGGGCAAACATTCACTGATGGTAGTGGAGCATGATATGGGCTTTGTCGAGACCATCGCCGACCATGTCACCGTGCTGCATCAGGGACAGATACTGGCCGAGGGTTCGCTACGCGAGGTTCAGGCCAACGAGCAGGTTATCGACGTTTATCTGGGGCGCTGAGATGTTACAGGTTACTGAACTGAATCAATATTATGGCGGCAGTCACATTCTGCGCGGCCTGTCGTTTGAGGTGAAGATTGGTGAAATCACCTGTCTGCTGGGACGCAATGGCGTGGGAAAAACCACGCTGCTGAAGTGCCTGATGGGCTTGATCCCGGCAAAGTCAGGAGAGATTCAGTGGCAGCAGCAGCGCATGAATGGCCGCAAGCCGCACCAGCGGGTGCAGGCTGGCATTGCCTATGTGCCACAGGGGCGGGAAATTTTTCCACGTCTGACGGTGGAAGAGAACCTGTTGATGGGCCTGTCGCGCTTTCCGGCTGCGCAGGCGCGTGAAGTGCCGGAGGAAATTTATCAGCTCTTCCCGGTGCTGCTGGCGATGAAGTCACGCCGCGGCGGCGATCTCTCTGGCGGTCAGCAGCAGCAGCTGGCGATCGGCCGGGCGCTGGCCTGCCGGCCACAGCTGCTGATCCTCGATGAGCCGACAGAAGGGATCCAGCCTTCGGTGATCAAAGAGATCGGCGCGGTGATCCGCCAGCTGGCGCAGCGGGGAGATATGGCGATCCTGCTGGTTGAGCAGTTTTATGACTTCGCGGCGGAGCTGGCGGACAGCTATCTGGTGATGTCGCGTGGGGAGATCGTGCAGCGTGGCCGCGGCGACACCATGGAAGCAGAGGGTGTGCGCGGCCTGGTCGCGATTTAGGCCCGGCTCAGAGCAAGCCGGTTTCGACAGAGAAGTGTCGCTGTTCGCCGCTTGTCAGAGTGATCAGCGTACCGGCCTGCTGCGCGGCAAGAAAGCCCTCTGGCCGACAGGTGGCGGGCAGAATGTAGGCCGCCACCTGCTGGTCATGGTTGTGCAGCAGCCAGCGGGTCGCGTGTGGGAATTGCGCGGTAGAGAAGCGCGTCATCAGCGCATACCCCAGCGGTGAATGCAGCTCAAACTGCACGTCATCGCCATACTGCGGCAGATTGTCCGCGAAGAAGACGATCTCCGGATCGCAAAGCTGTGGCTGATCGAGCTGCTGTAACGCCTGCGGATCGTGCGCCAGTTGATCCGTGTAATCCCGCCAGGCTGGCGTCGGTCGCAGGTGCGCCGGAATCGAGCGTCGCAACTGAAATGCCCCTTCGGGGATCGACTGTCGGAAACGTCCCTGATCGATCCACGCGCTGTTGAGGTGACACATATACTGCAACGGCATCGGTGCTCCCGCCAGATTGGTCACCGTCATCTCTATCGTCAGCCGGGGCCGATCGGCCTGAATGCGAACGGCGGGTACCGCAAGGTAGTGATGGCCGAAGCCTTTAACATATTCACACTCCCCTTCCAGCGACAGCGTCTGATCGTCCAGCACCAGCCAGGCACTATCCATACGGGCGCAGGCCATCTCACCGTGTAGCGGATGAACATCCTCTGGCGCGGGGCAGCCGTTCGCCAGCAGTCCCGAATGAAACGCAAAACAGCCATAGGTGTCGATGATGGAATTTGCGGGCAGCGGCTGTTTAAAACTGTGGCCCATGGTCAGGTTGTGATCGTCGAACTGCACGTCCCAGATCATCTGTCCGAGAAATGGCAGCACGGTCACACTGCCGCGCCGGTTGTGAATCCGCACCGCCTCGATGCCCGCCGGATAGCGAAACAGCTCAACCCGGAAGTCATCGCTCTCTAACAGCACCCACGGCGTGGCGTGAAACTGGTCACGCGCTAAGGGTAAACGGGTTTTCATGGTAATTCCTCCACCAGACGACCAGCGACAACCGGCTGTTTTTTATGACGCAGTTCGCCATAGAAGTAGAATCCGACCCAGGCGAAACAGAGCAGTGAGACGCCAAACGCCAGCTGCATTGAACCCAGCGAGTCAGACACCAGGCCTTGCAACGCCGGGACAAAGGCCGCGCCGACAATCGCCATCACGATAAAAGCGCCAGCCACTTCAGTGTATTTATTATCGACCGTCGCCAGCGTGCCGGCGTAGATCGTTGCCCAGCAGGGACCAAATAGCACGCTGACAAAGACGGCGGCGTAGACGGCGGTAAAATTCGGCACCAGCATCACATAGGCCAGCGTCATCACACCCAGCACCGAATAGGCGATCAGTACCTTTTCGGCACGGAAACGGGTCATCAGGAAGTTCGCCACGAACTTGCCGATAAAGAAGCAGACGAAGCTGTAGATCATAAAGTTCGAGGCGTGACGTTCATTCGTCGCTCCCAGCGTCAGCGCCAGACGAATGGTAAACGACCAGACCGCCACCTGCATGCCGACATAGAGGAACTGGGTTACAATTCCGCGTTTAAAGTGTCGGTTGCCAGCCAGATAGCGGAAGGTCTCGCCCAGTGACGGCCGGGATTTCTCATTACTCTCAGGTTTGCAGCGCGGATAGCGGGTGAACATAAACAGCAGCATCACGACCACCAGCACCATCACCAGATATTTGTAAGGCTCCAGCGTGTGCTCCAGCATCGTCAGGCGGAAGGCATGCGCCTGCTCTGCCGTCATGGTCGACATCTGACTCTCCAGGCTATCGCCATCCTGGAACACCAGATATTTACCCAGCACGATCCCCATCAGCGCACCAATCGGGTAGAAGGTCTGGCTGACGTTGAGGCGCAGCGTGGCATGGTCACGATGACCAATCATCGAACTGTAGGTGTTGGCCGCAGTTTCCAGGAAACTCAGGCCGATGGCGATGGCAAAGATCGCCGCGAGGAACATGGTGTAGGTCGCCATGTGCGAAGCGGGATAAAAGGCGATACAGCCAGCAATGTAGAGCGCCAGGCCGATCATAATCGCCATCTTGTAACTGGTTTTGCGGATCACCAGCGAGGCGGGGATCGCAATCAGAAAATAGCCGCCATAAAAGGCGCTCTGCACCAGCGCACTGGCAAAGTCGCTCAGGGCGAACACGCTTTTAAACTGGGTGATCAGAATATCGTTGAGACTCGCCGCACAGCCCCACAGTGGGAAGAGGCACGACAGCAGAATGAACTGGAACAGCGGCGTTTTATTCAGATAGCCATCAGATTGCTGAACAATTTTCTGTTGCATAGCAGAACCTCAGTTACGGTTGAGAAAACGCTGAAACGCCTCTGCGTCGGGATAAGCGCGCTGCGTACCGCGCCCGGTGACGCTACAGGCGGCATAAGCAGAAGCCTGAGTCATGGCTGCGGCCACATCGCCGGTTTTCACCAGCAGATACGCAAAACAGCCGATAAAGGCATCACCTGCGCCGCTGGTATCGACCGCCTGAACCGGTGTCGCGGCCACGCGATGCACCTGGTCGCCGCTCATCCAGACCGATCCCCGGCTGCCCAGAGTAATGATGAGATTTTTAAGACCGCGCTTCAGCAGCGACTGCCCGGCGAGGCTCACCTCTTCATCGGTGCTGATCGGCAGGCCGGTGAGAATCTCCAGCTCGGTTTCGTTCGGCATAAAGAAGTCGCATTTACAGGCGTAATCAATATCAAGCGAGGCAACGGCCGGGGCCGGATTCAGGATCACTTTGATCTGATGCTGGCAGGCAAAATCGATAGCGTAATAGACCGTCTCCAGCGGAATCTCCAGTTGCAGGATGATCAGCTCACAGGCTTTCAGCGCCTCTGCCGCATCGTCAATATCTGCCGGTTTCAGCTGCTGGTTGGCGCCTTTGATAATCAGAATGCGGTTCTGCGACTGGTCATCGACAAAAATCGGTGCCACGCCGCTGGAGGTGCCCGGTGCGGTGGTAACAAAGCGCGTGTCCACGCCCTGCTGCTGCAGGTTAGCCACGGTATTGGGAGCAAAGAGATCGTCGCCGACCTTGCTCACCATCATCACGCTGCCACCCATTTTCGCGGCCGCAACCGCCTGGTTAGCGCCTTTACCACCGCAGCCAATGGCAAAGTCGGGCGCCTCCAGGGTTTCACCCGCTTTAGGCAGGCTGTTGGTATAGGTAATCAGATCGACCATGTTTGAGCCGATGACCGCAATTGTCATGACAGAACTCCCGGATGTTTTTCACAGTTCAAATGTTATTAAAGTAACAATAACCTTTCTTAAAGGTTAAATATGTGACAAAAACCACATCCTGAAGCGGTGCGAATAGGCGGAAACTGGCATGGATGGAGATCGAAAGTGTTACTATTATAACAAGATAACATCATGGACCGTGGCGGCTGAGAGACGTGCTCGCCTGTGAGGATGGGCCGTTATCACCGCACGGCGGAGGTTTGCGGCCCTGACAGATTGCGGGTAAGATTGACTGCCAGCCTGGCGGATGAGACGCAACTCATTAAAATCTGTAAGGTTTGTAGCGTATTGACGCCGGTTCTGGCGTCTTTCCTCCGCACTGCAGGATAGGTAAACAGAGATGACCATGGAAACCCGGCGCGACGAACGCATTCACAAGCTGACGCAGGCGCTAAAACGCACCGACAAACTGCATCTGAAAGATGCGGCCCAGCTGCTGGGTGTCTCAGAGATGACGGTTCGCCGCGATTTAACCGAGCCGGGTTCCAGTGTGGTCCTGCTGGGTGGCTACATCGTCAGCGACCCGAAAAGCCATGCCGGCCACTATTTTGTCAGCGATCAGCATGGGCAGAATGCCGCCAGAAAGCAGCGCCTGGCGCAGACGGCGGCCAGCCTGATCAACGAGAACGATACGATTTTCTTTGATTGCGGCACCACCCTGCCCTACATCGTTGATGCGATTCCCGACACCCTGTCGTTTACCGCCATCTGCTGTGCCATGAATACCTTTCTGGCCCTGAAAGAGAAACCGGCCTGTAACGTCATCCTCAGCGGCGGTGAGTTTCATGCCGACAATGCGCTGTTTACGCCGATTGGCGTGCAT
Organism: Pantoea sp. RCC30.1; assembly: GCF_058148845.1. Classification (NCBI taxonomy): domain Bacteria; kingdom Pseudomonadati; phylum Pseudomonadota; class Gammaproteobacteria; order Enterobacterales; family Erwiniaceae; genus Pantoea; species Pantoea sp. RCC30.1. The sequence continues at coordinate 218,159 of NZ_JBXUHX010000006.1, forward strand.
ACCCTCCTTGACGATCTCTGTCCGACGCTGGCCTTTATCTCTGCCGCAGGCATCGACAAAGATCAGGGTGCGACCTGCTACAACACCAATGAGCTGATGATGAAACATCACGCTATGCTGCGCGCCCGATCGTGCGTGCTGGTGGCTGACAGCAGTAAATATGGCAAAGTGCTGCCGGCCCGCATCGCCGGGCTGCAGCGCTTTGATCTGCTGGTGAGTGACAGTGCGCCCGATCAGGCGTTGCAGAACTGGCTGGCGCAGCAGGCGATACCGCTTCGCCTGCCCTGAGGCCTGCCTCTGACGTATTGTCTGCGATTGAGTGCGGAAATCAGCCAGTTATCCCACACGTTGTCCGGCATCACCTCCTCCAGGGCATTATTCGCCGCCCCCCGGCTGGGATTAAACGGTGAAAAAGGCTAAACTTCGACATCATTCCAACGACCAACAGACCCAGAGGCTCAAACCAACGTGGCTCAATTCGTCTATAGCATGCATCGCGTCGGCAAAGTGGTTCCGCCGAAGCGACATATCCTGAAAAACATCTCCCTCAGCTTCTTCCCCGGCGCAAAAATCGGCGTACTCGGTCTGAATGGCGCGGGTAAATCTACCCTGCTGCGCATCATGGCCGGCATCGATAAAGATATCGAAGGGGAAGCGCGTCCGCAGCCAGGCCTCAAGATTGGCTACCTGCCGCAGGAGCCGCAGCTTAACCTTGAACACACCGTGCGCGAGTCGGTTGAAGAAGCGCTGTCAGAAGTGGTTGGCGCACTGAAACGTCTCGACGAAGTCTATGCGCTTTATGCCGAAGAGGATGCAGACTTCGATAAGCTGGCCGCTGAGCAGGGCCGTCTGGAAGAAATCATCCAGGCGCACGATGGTCACAACCTGAATACCCAGCTGGAACGTGCTGCGGATGCGCTGCGCCTGCCAGACTGGGACGCGAAAATCGCGACCCTTTCCGGTGGTGAACGTCGCCGCGTCGCCCTGTGCCGCCTGCTGCTGGAAAAACCAGACATGCTGCTGCTGGACGAACCCACGAACCACCTGGACGCCGAATCTGTCGCCTGGCTGGAGCGCTTCCTGCATGACTTCGAAGGCACCGTCGTCGCGATTACGCACGACCGTTACTTCCTGGATAACGTCGCAGGCTGGATTCTGGAACTTGACCGCGGTGAAGGTATTCCGTGGGAAGGCAACTACTCCTCCTGGCTGGAGCAGAAAGATGCGCGTCTGGCGCAGGAAGCCTCTTCTGAAGCCGCGCGTCGTAAGTCGATTGAGAAAGAGCTGGAGTGGGTGCGCAAAGGGCCAAAAGGCCAGCAGTCTAAAGGCAAAGCCCGTCTGGCACGCTTTGAAGAGCTGAACAACACCGACTACCAGAAGCGTAACGAAACCAACGAACTGTTCATTCCGCCAGGCGCCCGTCTGGGTGACAAAGTGCTGGAAGTCAGCAATCTGCGTAAGTCCTATGGCGACCGTGTGCTGATTGACGATCTCTCGTTCTCAGTACCGAAAGGCGCGATTGTCGGCATTATCGGTCCGAACGGCGCAGGTAAATCGACGCTGTTCCGCATGATGTCTGGTCAGGAACAACCTGATTCCGGCGAAATTGTACTGGGTGAAACCGTGAAGCTGGCGTCCGTGGATCAGTTCCGTGACAGCATGGACAATTCCAAAACCGTGTGGGAAGAGGTTTCCGGCGGTCAGGACATCATGCGCATCGGTAACACCGAGATGCCAAGCCGCGCCTATGTCGGCCGCTTTAACTTTAAAGGCGTCGATCAGGGCAAACGCGTAGGCGAACTGTCGGGTGGTGAGCGTGGTCGTCTGCACCTCGCGAAGCTGCTGCAGGTTGGCGGCAACATGCTGCTGCTCGATGAGCCAACCAACGACCTGGACATTGAAACCCTGCGCGCGCTGGAAAACGCCCTGCTGGAGTTCCCGGGTTGTGCCATGGTGATCTCGCATGACCGCTGGTTCCTGGACCGTATCGCCACGCACATTCTGGATTATCAGGATGAGGGCAACATCGAATTCTTCGAAGGTAACTTTA